>JAFAQW010000127.1 GCA_019245995.1 Vulcanimicrobiota bacterium
TGCTGCCCCGATAGGGAAAGTCGAGCGCCATCGTCAGAAAGACGACGAGGCCGATCATGAGGCTCAGGCCGCCGATCATGAGTTGCTGCATGATCGTTCGATCGAAGCCGAACAGGTACGTGAATGCGACCGTGATGTACGCGCCCGCGATCAGCACGGCCCAGAGAATGCCGTTGATCCCTATGAAGTCCACGGTCAGCCGCGCCTGGCGATCCTTCAGCGCGGTATCGGCCGCGGCCATCATTTGCGCGTGTACCGTCTGCAATCGCACGGAGTTCGCCGGCAGGGCCCGAATTTGCCGGTCGATGCTCTCGAGAAGCGCTTGCGATATGGACGAGCGCTCTCCGCGGCGCATGCGCGGCCATTCATCGTCGATCACCTCTCCGACGTACTGCCGTACGGTTGTCCGGAGTCTCCTCGGGCCCGCGAAGGAATCAGCATCGCGGTAGATGGTCGCCAACGCGCCCGCCTCGTCGTAGCTCCGTTCCTCCGCGCGCTGAAAGCGCTCCCACACGCCGATCGCGACGAACGCCAAGAGTACGGCATAGATGACGCCGATGACGGCGAGGATGAACCCCGCACGGTCGTTATGCGCGATGCGGACGTCGTGGGGCGTAAAAATCGTCACAAAGTAGCCGACGATGAACGTGGAGGCCATGAATCCGCCGATCACGAGGATGCCCGCGAGCAGCGTCGGCAGTTGTTCGATCCAGGCGATCACGGCAGCGGCAAGAGCGAGGCGGCGCCGAAGCTGCTGCTCTGCTCAGGCGCCACGGGCGCGCCCGAGGTGACGAGCTGACGGTAGACGATGAGCCGGTTGGTGTTCCTGACGATCTCGAGTTGGAGCTCGTAGCTGCGCTTGATCGCCGCCGTCAGGTCTTGCGAGTCAAACGTGTAGCCGAAGCGCTTCAGGCTTCGCAACAGCAGCGCGTTGGTCGCGTTGAGTTGCGCGTAGGCGTGCGCAATCTCCAGGCCGGTGGCGCGATACGTCGGATAGTTTGTCAGCACGATCTCACGCTTGAGCTTCGCCTGTTCGATCGTCGCCTTTAAGGCGGCCAGCGCCGCGCTCTGGGAATCCGCAACGAGCCCGCGATCCACCGTCGCGAGGGCGTCGTCAAACGCGCCCTTCGCGTATTGCATCCGTGCGAGCTCTGCCGCGGCTCGCACGTATCCGCTTCGCGCGGCGGGGCTGCTCGGGTCGACGCGTAACGCCAGGCGATATGCCAACGCCGCGTCCGACGCGTTGCCGTGCTCCAGCGCTACGTCGCCTTGGTGGACGCGCGTGTCGACGATCCAGCGTTCGACGGAGCCGGCGCAACCCGCCAGCATCGCGGCACTCCATCCGATCAAGAGCAGTCTAAAGATGCACATGCGCGGCAAATCGAGCCACCACCTCGATCAATACGGCGGCCGGATAGAGAATGGCCTGCGAAAGGAGCGATCCGACGATCGCCGTGACGGACAAATAGAATACCATCGAGCGGACTTCGTCGACGCTGCGCCGGCCGTGGATCGCCTGGTCGGTAATCATGGCCGACGTCGGATCCACGAACAGCGTAAAGGCGATGGTCCCGATGCCGTTGATCACCCCGGAGAGGCTGATCGCCGTGCGAGCCACGCCCACGTCCAGCACCGACGCCAGGAACGACGCCTGCACGCCGATGGCGTAGACGCACATCACGACGGTATTGAAAATCAGTAGCTGCCGCGGCAAGGCGCGCCAATCGAAGGCCAGGATCTCGCGTACGCTGGGAAACCGCTGCGCGCGGACCACGTCGGCGAGCACCGCGGGAGAGGCGAGACGCGCGAGCGAGTGCGGAATCGATCCGCGCGCCTCGAACGAGCGCACGCCGCGACGGAACAGATATGTGAACATCGGCAGCAGCAGCGCGAACGCGATCATGCCGGCGGTGCCGGCCAGCACGATCAGCCGCAGCTGCGTGTCGAACACATGTTGCCACGCCGCAGCCGCAGAGGGATCCCGCTGCAGCCGCGCAACGGCGTTGCCTGCCTGGTCCGAAAGGGGCCCGACAAAGAACGCCATGAAGAGGTTTGCTAACCTGCCGCTCGTGACGAACAGGTTGAAGAGCGAGATGGACGTCGCGATGCGTTTGGTCTGAACGCCGGCAAGGCGCGCGGCGTATGCGCCGATCGTGACGCCCTGCACGATGAACGTGATGATCATCGCACCGACGAGCTTGCCCGACCATAGGTGTGGCGCGATCGCGGTTGCTAGCAGCACAATTTCAACCTGCCCTCAGGCGGCGTGATTGTGCCACGCGATCGTCGACTGGTCCACCGGCCCGATGATGCAGAGGCCCAGGTTCTCTTCCGCGAGCAGCTCGCGCGCCAGTTGCTGCACGTCGTCGGCGGTGACGGCGTCGATGCGTTGCTCGATCTCCTCGGGACTGACTTGGCGGCCCAGTGCAAACTCGTTGCGACCGAGGCGAATCATGCGGCTGGACGTCGACTCGAGCGACAGCGTCAGGCTGCCCTTGATGTGCTCTTTGGCGAGCGCAAACTCTTCTTCGCCGACGCAGTTGTCGCGGATGCGTTTGAACTGGTCGACGATCACGTCGATACAGGGTTGCACGTTCTGCGCCGACGTTCCGGCGTAGATGCCGAAGAGGCCGGCGCGGCGATACCCTGCCTGAAAGGAGTAGACGCTATAAACGAGACCGCGCTGTTCGCGGATCTCCTGAAAGAGCCGGCTCGACATGCCGCCGCCGAGAATCGTGTCGAGCAGCGAGAGCGCGTAGCGGCGCTCGTCACGGACGTCCACGCCGCGCGTGCCTACGATCACGTGCGCCTGCTCGCTGTCCTTGAACCGAACGTGGGCCGCGGGCGTCGTGACCGGGCCCTCCGGTTCCGGCAGCGTGCAGTGCCCGTCGAACGCGCCGAAATGCCGGGCGACCAGCGTCACGAAGTCGTCGTGTTGCACGTTTCCGGCCGCCGCCACGATGACGGAGTTGGGTGCGTAGTGGACGCGCATGTGAGCTCGCAAGTCCTCGGGCGCAATCCGCACGACGGTATCGGCGAACCCGATCGTGGGCTCTCCCAGACTCGAACCGCTCCACATCGTCTG
>JAFAQW010000273.1 GCA_019245995.1 Vulcanimicrobiota bacterium
GATCCCATTTGTTGCCGACCACGATCAGGCCCTTACGCTCCTCGATGGCGATGCCCGCGAGCCGGCGATCCGCGGCCAGAATTCCTTCCATCGCATCGAAAACGAGTATTGCGACGTCGCTGCGCGCGATTGCCCCCAGCGAGCGTAGGGCGGCATAATATTCGATCGCGCCGTGCGTTCGCGGCGACTTGCGTAAACCTGCCGTATCAACGAGGCGATAGTTGCGGCCGTCCCATGCGAAGAGCGCGTCAACGGCGTCCCTGGTCGTGCCCGGCGTTTCTGAGACGAGCGTACGTTCTTGACCCAGGAGCGCGTTGACCAGCGAACTCTTTCCGACGTTCGGCCGTCCGATGATGGCAAGCGCCAACTCATCGCCCGCTCGCGCGTCGGGCACTTGCCTTGGTAAGAGCTCGACGACGCGGTCCAGCAAATCGCCGGTGCCCTCCCCATGAATCGCCGATACGCAAAACGGCTCGCCGAAGCCTAACGGTGAAAACTCGGCGTAGACGGCGCCGGCGTCCACCGCGCTCTCAGCCTTGTTGGCGGCGAGCACGACCGGTTTGTGCGTGCGCCGCAGGATCTTCGCAACGTCATCGTCGAGCGGATGCAGGCCCGCCTGCGCGTCTACGACCATAACGATGAGATGCGACTCGTTCGCCGCCGCTTCGGCTTGGCGGCGAGTCGCTTCAGCCAACTCAGCACCGTGCGCGACGGCCGCGGTTGGATCGATGCCGGCGGTATCCACCACACTGAAGACTCGCCCTCGCCAGTCGCAGACGGCGTACAGGCGGTCCCGCGTGACTCCGGGGCTGTCTTCGACGATGGCCAGACGCCGGCCGACCAGGCGATTGAAGAGCGCGCTCTTGCCGACGTTCGGCCGGCCGACGATCGCGACCGTCGCGGGGTGAAGCGCGCCTTGCGCTCCGAGGCTTTGCGACTCTTGCACGGTTTTTTCACTTCGCAGCGCTGCCGAGCTAGACCCGGGCCGGAAGCCGGGCCGCGCGGCACGAAGTGGCGCTCCGTACGAAATGGCCAGCGTTTACATTGAGACTTTCGGCTGCCAGATGAACGAGGCGGACTCGCGCTACATCGCCGAGCGCGCCCGCGCTCTCGGCTATGCGATCGCCGCATCCCCCGAAGCCGCGAACGTCGTCGTGCTCAATACGTGCACCGTGCGCGACAGCGCGGAACGGCGCGCGTACGGCCGCATGAACCACTTCAACGCGCTCAAACGCCGCAATCCGGACGTGCGTCTCGTCGTCATGGGTTGCCTCGCCGAACAAGATCGCGACCGCATGCAGCGGGTGGCACCGCACGTCGACGCCATCTTCGGCACGCGCGAGTTGCGGCGGCTCGCGGACCAGCTCGCCGCGTGGGAGTCCGGATTCGCGCCCGGCTCGGGCGAGCCGGCCGAGGGTGATATCCGCGACGAGATGCTGCCCTTTGCCCTCGGCGGCACCGCCGACGGGGTGGACGACGCGTTCTCGCGGTTGCGCGCCTTCGTGACGGTGCAGCGAGGCTGCTCGTACTACTGTACGTTCTGCATCGTGCCCCACGTTCGTGGACGGTTCGATCACCGGGCGCGGGCCGAAATCGTCGAAGAAGCGCGGCGCCGAATCGAAGACGGCGCTCGCGAAGTGATGCTGGTAGGACAAACCGTCAACGCTTGGCGAGACGCAGGTTCCGGCGAAGACTTCGGCGACTTATGCCGCGAAGTGGCGGCGCTCGAGGGGCTCGAGCGGCTGACGTTCATTTCGCCGCATCCCAAAGATTTTACGCCGAAGATCCTCGACGCTCTTGCCGCCATTCCGGCCTTGAATCCGCGCATCCATCTGCCACTTCAATCCGGCAGCGACGCCGTGCTGCGCAAAATGAACCGAAAGTATACGCTCGCGCAGTTCCAGGAAAAGGTAGAGATGATTCGACGCCGCCTGCCGCGGTGTGCCATCACGACCGATCTCATCGTGGGCTTCCCGGGCGAAAGCGAAGCCGATTTCGCTGCAACGCTGCAATACGTTCGTTCCGGGATCTTCGCCAATGCGTTCACCTTCATCTATTCCGTTCGTCGAGGCACGCCGGCGGCGCGCTGGGAACAGGTGCCGCGCGAAGTGGCGCTGGAACGTTTTCAACGGCTCGCCGACGCGCAGAACGCAATCACACGCGCATACCACGACGGCCATTGCGGGAGCGTCGTGCGAGCTTTGATCGTGGGCGATTCGAAGAAAGATGCCGATAGAATCGCCGCTAAAACGATCCAAAACGTCACCGTCGTCGCGCGCAAGCCGCTCGGATATTCCGCCGAACGCTACGCGGAAACGCCATGGCTCGACGTTCGTATCGAAACGGCCCACGTGTGGGGATGCGCCGGCACGCTCGTCGGCCGCGCGCGTCGCTTCGATGGAGAGGCCGGCGCCGTCGCCGCCCCGGCACTGGACCTGACGGCGTTGGCAATTTAAGCGTCGCCACTTCGGTGTCGAAGTACTCGCCCATGCTCGAGCAGTACTTCGGGATGAAGGCGAAGCATCCCGAAGCGCTCCTGCTCTCGCGCGTCGGCGATTTCTACGAGGCGTATGGCGAGGACGCCGAAATCGTCGCGCGCGCGCTACAGATCGCATTGACGAGCAAGGAGGCCGGGGGCGGAAAGCGCGTTGCGATGGCGGGGGTCCCGCATCACGCGCTGGGCGGATACTTGGCGCGACTCGTGCATCAACGTTTTATCGTTGCGCTGGCCGAGCAGCTCGAAGTCCCACAGCCCAATCGGCTCGTTCGGCGTGATGTCGTAAGGCTGGTGACGCCCGGCACGCTGGTCGAAGACCAACTGCTCGAAGGAACGCAAAACAACTATCTCGCCGTGGTGACGCTGGCCGGTGAAAGTTTTGCGCTCGCCTACGCGGACGTCTCAACGGGGTATTCCGCGGCCAGCGCGATGAGCGGCGACGGCGCGTACGACGAGCTTTTGGCAGAGCTCGCTCGGCTCGAACCCACCGAAATCGTGGCGGATCTTCCCGCCGATTTGCGCGCGACCATCGCGACTGCTGTCGACCTTACCGGGGCGCGTCTCGTGAGCGCGGCGCTACGGCTCGTCAACGACCGCGAGCGGCCACCTTTCCCCGGATTCTCTCTGGATGAGTCGCTGGCCATTCATCGCGCCGTGGAGGCGCTCCGCGATTTCGTCAATCGCACCGGCGTCAGCAACGGCGAAGGCGCAGTCGCGGTCCTCGCGCCGCAGCTCTACCGGCGCCAACAGTACCTCGCCGTTGACGCGGCGACGCGCAAGCATCTGGAGCTGACCACGGCGCAGGGTAGGAATTCCCGCGCGACGCTCCTGGCGACACTGGACCGCTGCGTAACGGCGATGGGATCGCGCTTGCTGGCGCGTTGGATACTGGCGCCCCTCGTAGACGCGGCTCAGATCGCGCACCGCGCGGATGCCGTTGAGGACCTGGTCTCGCAACACGGCCGTCGCGACGCGATGCGACAGATTCTCAACGGAACGTTTGACGTCGAACGCATCTCGCAGAAGGTCCGCTTTCGCAGGACGGCTCCCCGCGATCTCGCCTCGCTTCGCCGCACGCTCGAACTCTTGCCCGCGTTGCGGCAACTTTCGGTCCCGCCGCTGGCGCCGTTCTTCGACCGGATCGGCGGCTTTGACGGCTTGCTGCAAGATCTGCAACAGACGCTGGTCGAGGATCCGCCGGCGCAGGTGGGCGACGGAGGCGTGATTCGACCGCAAGCTCACGCCGAACTCGCGGAATGCATAGCGCTGCGCGGCGATGCGCGGGCACGCCTTGCGCAGCTCGAGGAGCGCGAACGTGAGCGCACCGGCATCAAGGCGCTCAAGATCAAGTACGCGAGCCCGTTCGGCTACGCGATCGAAGTGGCAAAGAGTCATGCCTCGGCGGTGCCGGACGACTACGTGCGTAAGCAGACGTTGGTCAACGGC
>JAFAQW010000140.1 GCA_019245995.1 Vulcanimicrobiota bacterium
ACAACGTCGGCCGCCACGCGACGCGCGATCTTTCGCACTACTTTCGCGTCGAGGTGATCGAGGGGAGCGCGGGCATCGAGCGCCCCGAGTTCGATGAAGCCTGCGAGCGTCTGGCGCACGCTGGCTACGCTCTACGGAATCGCGAGGAAGCGTGGGCGACGTTCGCGCAGCTGCGTGGCGGATACGCCGCGCATCTCAACGTTCTGGCGCGTCTGTTTCAAATTCCGCCGTTGCAGTGGGTCGGCGACCGCTCGAGCATTCTGGTTTCGCATCCGCATCAAGGCTGAGCGCGATCGCGTCGCGCAATGCGTTCAGGCCCGCTCCGCTGCGCGCGCTCACGCACACGGAAAGCGGCTCGGGCGGCACATGCGCGCCCGAACGGTCGATCTTGTTGAACACCAACAGGCTGGGCGTTGCATCCAAACTGAGTTCGTGCAAGATTCGTTCCACCGCTTGCCGTTGCCGCGGCCAGTCGGACGCGGAAACGTCCAGGACATGCAGTAACAGGTCGGCGTCGTCGAGCTCCTCGAGCGTCGCCCGAAACGCTTCGATGAGATCGGCAGGCAGGTCGGTGATGAATCCGACCGTGTCGGCGAGCCGAACATAGCGCCCTGGTTGTAGGTAGGCACGGCGCGTCGTCGGGTCCAGCGTCGCAAAGGGCCGGTCTGCGACGTACGCGTCGCTGCGCGAGAGCGCGTTGAGGAGCGACGTCTTACCGGCGTTCGTATATCCGACCAGCGCGACGAGCGGTTCGCGGCGATCGCGCCTTCGCCGGACGGCACGCTGAGCGCGCACTGCCGAGAGCAGGCGACGCAGCGTTGCGATGCGCGAGCCGATGCGCCGGCGGTCGACTTCGAGTTTCGTTTCGCCCGGGCCGCGGGTGCCGATGCCGCCGCCGAGCCGCGACAAATCGGCGCCCGCGCCGATGAGATTCGCTTGCCGGTAACGCAGCTGGGCCAGCTCTACCTGAAGCTTTCCTTCGCGGCTGCGCGCGTGGCGCGCGAAGACGTCGAGGATCAGCATCGTGCGGTCGACGATCGGCAAAGGAACGATTCGTTCGAGATTCTTGCGCTGGCGCGGCCGCAAGTCGTTGCGGATCAGCAGCAAATCGGCGCGCGACTCCATCGCGCGCGCTCCGATTTCGCGCGCCTTGCCGGAGCCGACCAACGTTGCGGGATCGACCGCCGGCCGATGTTGCACGATGCGCTCCACCACCCGCGCCCCGGCTGCAGCGGCCAACGCCTCGAGCTCATCGAGCTCCGTCGCGATCGTCGGCAGCAACTGACGCGTGGCGACGGCCACCAGAACGGCGCGTTGCGTCATCGCGGACGCGAACGCGAGAGGGGAGCGATTCGAGCGAACAGCCATTCCAAGCCTTTGGGATAGTTGGGCCCCGGCCGCTCGATCGAGTCGGGATCCAGTGCGTAAACATCGTGACGTTGCACTGCGCGCAGCGTGCGCCAAGGTTCGCGCGCTTCTACGGCGGCGAGATCGGTCGCTGGATCCTCGATGAGGATGTCGGGTTGTGCGCGCAGGAGGGCCTCGGCACTGTATTGCCCGTAGGCAGCATGGAGGTCTGCGGCGGCGTTCCTCCCACCCGCGACGGCGATCAGCGTGCTGATGTACGATTGCGCGCCGGCCGTCCAGATCGGCGCGACGCCCAACACGACGAAAACGCTCGGGTGGTAGCGAAATCCCGCCGCGCGCGCCCGCACGGCCTCGCCGCGCCGCTGCAATCGTTCGATCGTCGCGTCGGCTTGCCGTTCGCGCCCGACCAAGGCGCCGATGCGCCGTAGGTCGCCGAAGATCTGGTCGTACGTATCGTCGGGCAGCAAGACGACGCGTATGCCGGCGCGGCTCAGAGCCTGCAGAAAGCGCGCCTGCGCCGGAATTCCGAGCACGAGCGCCGGCCGCAACAACATGATCGCTTCCGTGTCCACTCCCGTCGCGTCGGCGACTCGCGGCAACGCCTGCGTCCCGGGCGCATCGGTGAAGGCGGACACGCCGACGAGGCGCGCAGTCGCACCGATCGCGACCACGTCGTCCGCGAAGGACGGCACCAGCGTGACGATCCGAGCCCGCGTTCCCCGCGCCGTAGCGGGCGAACCGTTGCGGGCACCGTGAGCGCAGCCGTACAGCAACGCGACGGCAACGACGAGCGGCATGAAGCGACGCACCTGCGCGCCTCTACGGACTTCGAGCGTCTACGCCCTGTGGAGGAACCGCGTTGCCGTCGTGGCAAAATGCGATTTGACGCTTGCGCGGGGAAGCCGGTGAAAGACCGGCACGGTCGCGCCACTGTAAGCGGGAGCTGCTCCACGCAACGATCCGCAAGTCAGGATACCGCCGCAAGCGCACGAGCATCATCCACCTCGCGTCAAGGAGAGGAATGCCATGATACCGCCGGTCGCCGCCATTGCGGCATCGCCATCCCCGTCGCCCAGCCCCATACCGCAAATCGCTCACGTGGTAACGAGCGATCGCGGCAGAGAGTCCGCAGCGCGCGCGGCGCGCACCACGTACGTCGTCACCGCCGACCAGATCGCGCGCGACGGCGATCGCACCGTCGCCGACGTCCTCGATACGGTCCCCGGCGTCAACGTCGTGCGCTACGGGGCCTTTGGCGCGCTAACGGCCGTCGGCATTCGGGGGAGCTCGTCCCAACAAGTGCTCGTGCTGGTCGACGGCTTACCGGTGGCGGGCGCGCAGATCAACGACATCAACCTCGAAGAGTATTCCGTCGCGGGCGTGGATCGCATCGAAGTGGTGGAGGGCGGCGGCTCGACGCTCTACGGCTCGGGCTCCGTGGGCGGAATCGTCAACATCGTCACGGCAGCCCCGCCGAATCGCTCGGGCGCGCTCGCCTCAGCGGGATCGTTTGGCCAAAGCTCTTACGCCCTAACGACGCCTTATCTCTCCTTCGCTCATACCTACGCGGCGAACGATTATTCCGTCCTTGGCGCGCCGAACCGCGCGAACGCGCAAGCACGCTTGACCGCGATTGCGGCGCGTTACTCGCGGGCCGCCGGGGCCTTCGATCTGTCGCTCTCGGGAAGCCTGAACGACGCGCTAGCGGGATCTCCGGGCGAGTTGGGATCGTTCTCACCCACGAGCGAAGCCGCGAACGTCGCGCGCAACCTTCGGCTCGAGGTATCGCGCAGAGGTGCGCGTTCGGAGACCACGTTGCAACTGGGCGCATCGTCCGCGACGCTCGCGTACACGTGCGATACGCCGGCAGACGCGCACTGTCCGAACTCCTTTCCAACGCCGTCCCCCTCCATGACGTCGAATCCGCCCTATGCGCAGCTGCTCGACGACCGGCGCCTGGCGGCGAGTCTTCGCACGACGTCCGGTGACGATCGCGAACGGATCGTGTACGGGGTGGACTTTGCACGGGGCACCGCGCGCGTCGACCCCGGAACCGGCGGCGGGTCCCCGTTCGCCGCGGACGATGCGCCGTTGTTCTACAGTTATGCCGAGGCGGCAGCGTACGGACAAGCGCAATGGTTTTGGCAAGGCGGAAGCGAGATCTATGCCGGCCTGCGCGCGGAACGCGACGGCGCTGTGGGCGGCGCGTACTCGCCCTCACTCGGCGGCATTCTGGCGCTGTCCCAGGCGCTCCAACTCCGCGTCAACGCCGGAACCGCGTTTCGCGCGCCGACCGCCGAAGAGCTGTACTATCCCGGCTTTTCCAACCCGCATTTGCAACCCGAACGCGAACGCGTCGGCGACGCGACCTTCGTGCTCTCGCGGCCGTGGGGCGAGGCTCGCTTTGGGTGGTTCACGCTGAGCGGATCGAACCTGATCGTGTCGCCGCCGCCCACGTACGTCCCGCAGAACGTCGAGCGCGCCTCCATTCAGGGTTTCCTGCTCTCGCTGCAGGCGCGCACGTTCTATCATTGCACCGCGAGTCTGGACGTCACGAACATTTATCGCGCGCAAGATCTGGCGACGGCCGCCCGCATACCGGGCCGTGGCCCGGTATTTGCCGCGACGCTGGGATTGCGCTACGAGTCCCCGGAGAATCGTCGCTTCGACGGTTTCAAGATCGCGGTCCGCGCCGCGGGCGCGCAAGAGGTTCCCGATCCCTTCCTGTCGCCGCGCTATGCGGTTTACCAGCCGGCGCCGTTTGCGGACGTGCAGGCCTACGTCGGATATCGGATCACGCGATCGCTCGTCCTTGGATTGCGGGGCGAAAATTTAGGCGACGATCGCTACGCGATGTACGCCGGCTTTCCGATGCCGGGACGCTCCGTGAGCATCGAATTGCGCAGCAGATGACGCGTGGCGTCGCGCTGTCGTTGCTGGCCCTATCCGTGCCAGCCGCCGCGATCGCGAGTCTGTTCGTCGGCGCCACGCCGCTCGACGCGCATCAAGTCCTGCGCGCCTTGGCCCGCCCCGAAGCGCCGGACACCGTGACGACGATCGTGTGGCAGCTGCGACTCCCGCGCATCAGCGTTGCGGCGACGGTCGGCGCATGCCTCGCCCTGGGAGGCGCGATGCTGCAAGGAATGCTGCGCAATCCGCTCGTGGATCCGTACCTTACGGGCGTCAGCGCGGCAGCGGCCGCCGCGGTCGCCGTTGCAACCGTGGCGGGCGTCAGCGTCGCCGCGACGCCGGCAGTCGGATTCGTCGCAGGTCTTGCGGCGGCGCTCGTCGTTGCCGCGTTGGCTCGGCGCGGCGGCGGCATCGATCCGCAACGCCTGATCCTCGCAGGGGTCTCTCTCTCCATGCTCTTCGCGGCCATCGTCACGCTCGTGCTCATTCGCGCGCAGTCGACTGGCGCGGCGGGAACGATCGTCGCGTGGCTGGCCGGCTCGATGGCCGGCCGCAGTTGGCGCGATCTGGCGGTCACGGCGCCGTACGCGGTCCTGGGAACGGCGCTCGCCCTCAGCACGGCGCCGGCACTCGACGCGATGCGCATCGGCGAGTCCCGCGCCCGCGCCGTCGGCGTCAACGTGCATCGCGCGCAGTGGCTCATCTTGGCCGCGTCGTCGCTGCTGGCGGCGAGCAGCGTCGTGTTGGCGGGACTGGTCGGATTCATCGGTCTGCTCGTGCCGCACATCGCACGCCGGCTCACCGGCACCGAAGCGCGCATGCTGTTTCCTGCGTGCGCGGCGATCGGCGCGGTCCTCTGCATGGTCGCAGACGCGGTCTGCCGCAGAATCGTCGCCCCGGCGGAATTGCCGATCGGAGTGCTGCTGGCGCTGATTGGCGCGCCGGCCTTTCTGTATCTCTATCTCCACCCTTCGGGCCGGCCGGGCCTGGCCGCCGAACGATGATCGACCTCGACGCGCTCGCGGTGCGCATCGGCGGACGGAACCTGCTCTCCAACGTAACGGCACGAATCCAGTCCGGAGAGTTGGTTGCGCTCATCGGTCCAAACGGCGTCGGAAAGACGACGCTGTTGCGCGCGATCGCAGGACTGCATCCGTGCGAGGCGGGAGTCGTGCGCGTCATGGGGCGAGACCTTCGCTCGTTGCGCGCCCGCGAGCGCGCAACGCGCGTGGCTTTCGTCACGACAGAAGAGACCGTATTCGAGACGCTGCCACTCCGAGAGCTCGTTGCCATGGCGCGATTCGCACGTGCGAAATGGTGGGGGTGGACACGCGAACGTTCCGACGAAGACGCCATAGACCGTGCAATCGCCGCCGTAGGAATGCAGTCGCTCGCGGATCGCGACGTCGGCGGACTCAGCGCGGGCGAACGCCAACGTGCATGGATCGCGCTCGGCCTCGCACAAGAGACGCCGATCCTCCTACTCGACGAACCGACGACGCACCTCGACGTGCGCGTCGCACAGGACATCTTAAAACTTCTGGCGCGGCTTGCGCGGGACGGTAAAACGATTCTTTGCGCGCTACACGATCTGAACGAAGCGGCGGCCTATGCCGATCGCATCGCGCTGCTCGGCGACAAACGGCTGCTCGCGATTGCGCCGCCGCAGCGTCTGTTGCGAGGGCCACTCGTCGAACGGGTCTACGGCATCGCACTCGATCGAATCGAACTTCCCGACGGCACGTTGCGACTCTTCACGCCGCCCCGAAGGCATCGCGGCTGTGCGGTCGAAGAACGCGCCCACTGACGTGCAAACGAGAGTCGATCCCGGGATCTTCAAGTCCTACGACGTTCGAGGCATCTACCCAACACAGATCAACGAAGAAGTCGCTTATGCAATCGGGCGATGTTTTGTTCCGCTGCTCGGCGCGCAACGGCCGCGCATTGCCGCTGGTCGCGACATGCGTCCTTCGGGCGAGACGCTTGCGGCGGCATTCGCGCGTGGTGCAAGCGACGCCGGCGGCGACGTCGTGGAGATCGGCATGGTCTCGACTGACGCGCTCTACTTCGCGGTCGGAAAGTTCGGTTTCGACGGCGGCGTGATGATCACGGCATCGCACAACCCCGCGCAATACAACGGGATGAAGTTTACGCGTGCACAGGCTCAGGCGATCTCCCTCGACACCGGCTTGTCCGTGCTGCGAGAAGGGCTCGCGTCGGGCGTGCTGCCGCCCAAAAACGCGAACGCGGGCACGATCTCGCAGCGCGACATCTTGGACGACTTCGCGCAGCACTGCCTCAGCTTCATCGATCCCTCGAAAATCAAGCCCTTGCGTATCGCCGTGGACGCCGGCAACGGCATGGCGGGAGAAACCATTCCGCACGTCTTCCGTTTCCTGCCCTGCGACGTCGTGCCGCTGTATTTCGAGCTCGACGGAAGCTTTCCGAACCATCCGGCGAGCCCCATCGAGCCGGAAAATATGATCGACCTGCAGGCGGCGGTGAGAAAGCAGCGCTGCGATCTCGGCGTGGCCTTCGACGGAGACGCCGATCGCATGTTCATCGTGGACGAGAAAGGCGGACTGATCGACGGCAGCACTGTGACCGCCCTCGTGGCGCTCAATACGCTCAAGACGCATCCCGGCTCAAAAATTCTGTACAACTTGATCTGCAGCCGCAGCGTCCCGGAGCTCATTGCGAAGGCCGGGGGCGTTCCCGTTCGTTCTCAGGTCGGCCATTCCATCATCAAGGCCATCATGCGGGAACAGGACATCGTCTTTGGCGGCGAACACAGCGGACACTTCTACTTTCGCGACAACTGGTACGCCGACTCGGGAATGATCGCGTTGCTCTCCTGTTTAGAGGTGTTCAGCGAAGCGGGTAGGCCGGTCAGCGAGGTGATCGCGCCGATCGACACGCGATTCCGTTCCGGCGAGATGAATACGGTCGTGAGCGACGTTGCCGCGAAACTGGCGGCGATCGAAGCGCACTATCCGGACGCGCAGATCGATCGCCTCGACGGACTGTCGCTCGCGTATCCGCAATGGTGGATGAACGTACGTCCCTCAAACACCGAACCGCTCCTGCGCCTCAACGTCGAAGGGGATACGCCGGAGCTCATGGAGCGGCACCGCGATGAAGCGTTGGCACTGATTCGGGGGTAGCACGACAAGCGATATGCTGTTGGGGCCGGCGTTCATCGCCGTCGGGGATGGAACCTCGACATTCGGGCGCGTAGCAGTAGAAAATGGCCGCATTGCCGACGTGCTGCCGGCTGACGGCGACGCCGATTACCCCCTCCCTCAAGGAAGCAGCATCGCACCGGGCTTGATCGACCTCCACACCAACGGCGCCGGCGAGTACGTTTTCAATCGCGACCAGGGACACGCCGTGGCGGCCGTATCGCGCGCCTATGCTCAGATGGGCGCCACCGGTTTCGTCGCAGGGATCATCACGGCGCCCTGGGAGTCCATGCTCCACGCCGCCTCGGACATCGCCGAAGCGGCAAACGAGCTCGAAGAGGA
>JAFAQW010000198.1 GCA_019245995.1 Vulcanimicrobiota bacterium
CCGGATGAAGGTTGAAGATGAGAAAGCCCGCGCAGGCGCCGATGCCCATTACGGCGAGCGCCGCGGCCGCGGGCAGCGGCGTCCACGCCGCGATCAGCGCCAGTACGATCAGCGGCGGAACGATCGCTCCCGTCGCCAGCCCGTCGAGTCCGTCGGTGAGATTGACGGCGTGGATCGTCCCAGTGATGGCGGCGATGCCGAGGAGCAGCCATAGCCAGTGCGGGACCACGAGCCACAGCGTGCCCGCCCGCAGCAGCGTATCGATGGGAAAGCGTCCCGGCGTTCCGGAGATGGCACGGAGAAAGATCGCCGCCGCCAGCGCCGTCGCCAAAAATTTCGTGCGCGCACGCAAGCCGCGGTTGACGCCGTGCGCGATTCCCAGCCAGTCGTCAATTGCGCCGATTGCGCCGCACACAACGATGAGGAAGACCAGCTCCGGTACGAGCGCGTACCGCGCGACCGCGAGCGCGACGAGCGCAACGGCCAGGAACGCGAATCCGCCCATCGTCGGCGTCCCCGTCTTCCTCCGGTGGCTGGCGGGGGCGTCCTCGTAAGCGCGCTGACGCACTCCGGCTCGCTCGAAGATCAGCAGCAACAGCCACGCCACCGGCACCGCAATCGCGAATCCTAACGCGGCCCACGCTGCGAGAGACAACGGCGTCATGCGGGCGGCTCGAATAGGGGAGAGAGCGTATCGCCGCGCCACTTCAACACGACAATCGGGGTTTGCTCGTCGCTGTTGCCGTGCGGGTTTTCCAGCAAGGCGGCCTCGACGACGTCGCGGCGAACGCCATCGGATGCACCGAGCACCTTCGCCTTTCGCAGGTCGTTGGCATCGACCACGGCGCACGCGATGCCCGTTCGCGCGAAGAAGTCACCGGCAAAGCGGTTGGAGTCGCGCGGCGCGAACACGATGGCGCGCTCGTAGGGCGGCATCGTGCCGGTGTAGCCGTCAAACGCCGCAACGGCGTCGCCCATCAACTCGTAGAAGGTGCCGCGGCGTCCCGCAACGCGCGCGAGCGTGTGGGCAATCGTTGCGGACACTACTTTCCACGTTCCGACTTTGTCGATCACCAGCTGCATCGATTCAGGTTGATTGATGGTCGCAAGGGCACCCGTCCGCCGCGAGAGCGCATATGCAAGCCGCGACGGCCGCACGTACTCCGCCGCAAGGAGCTCTCCCTGAGCGATCGCGACGGCACTCTCGGAAACGGCGACCACGTCGCCGCACCGCGCGATTCCGGCGACGGCGGCTTCGACCAGCGCGATGAGGTCGTCGTTGGGGCGCACGAGCCGCGTACGCACGGGAATCGCTTTCAGTCCCGCGGATCGTTGGGCGAAGTCGACGCTGAAGCCGCGCAGCGCGTAGCTCACGCCTGGAGCTCCCGGACGATCTCCTCGAGCCGGTATTTGCGCGAACCCTTGAGCAGCACCACGTCGTCGCGCCGGACGTGCGCGCGCAGCCAAGCAGCGGCGCCGGCGTTGTCGTCGACGCGAACGATTCGATCGGCGGGCAGGCCCGCGCGTCGGGCACCGGCGGCAAAGTCGTCCGCGAACTCCCCGGTAACGACGAGCAGGTCAGCGCTCCGAGCGGCGTGCTCGCCGACTCGCTCGTGCAGGCTGCGTGACTCATCGCCCAGCTCCGCCATGCTCGCGAGCACGGCGATTCGACGGGACGCCGCTTCGGCCGCGAACGCATCCAAGGCGGCGACCATTCCGCTCGCGTTGGCGTTATAGGCGTCGTAAATGAGGCGTGCGCCGCCCTCCAGCGAAATCGAGTCGTAGCGCCCAGCCGGTAGCTGCACGTTGGGAACCTCTGCGGCAAGCGTTTCCAACGAGACGCACAATGCCGCGGCGGCCGTTAACGCGGCCGCCAGATTGGCGCGATTGTGCCGGCCCGGAACGCGAACGTTCACATCCAATTCCTGCGTCATTCGTTCGCACCTATGGATCAATCGCCGCTCGCCGACGAGTGCCGTGAAAGCGGCAAGCTCAGCATACGCGTCCAGTTCGGCGGCGTCGTCCACGGCGGCGAACCAACGAACGTTTTGGGACAACGAGCCGGCGCGTTCTCGGGAAACGGCATCCTGCGCGTTGAGCACCGCCTCCGCCCCTTGGCCGAACAATGCCCACTTCGTATCGGCGAGGCGTTCGCGCGATCCCATGAGCTCGAGATGAGCGTCGCCGATGTTAGTCAGCACGCCGACGTCCGGGCGCGCGATCGCGACTAACGCCGCGATATCGCCGAAGTGTCGCGCCCCCATCTCGGCGACCAGCACGTCGTGCGCGTCGCCGGCGCTCTCGAGCAGCAGCTTGCTGACGCCGATCTCGTTGTTTTCGTTCGCACGCGCTGCCAGAACCCGGCCGGGATGCGCCGGCTCCAGCAGTTGGGCGAGAAAGGCTTTGGTGGTCGTCTTTCCGGCGCTTCCGGTGATCGCGACGACCTGGCCGCCGAACTGGCGACGCGCCGCCGCCGCCAGGGCCATGTAAGCGCGCAAGGTATCCTCGACGAGCAGCATCGCCGCGCAGTCGATTCCCGGCGGCGGCCGGTCCACGATCACCATCGCGGCCCCCCGCCGCAGCGCCTCCGCAGCGAAATCGTGTCCGTCGAAATGCTCGCCGCGCAACGCCAGGAACGCGTCCCCCGGGCGCAGCGTTCGCGTGTCGGTTGAGACGCGTAGATTCATTGCGGTTCCCCACGCGCCGCGAGTACCTTTCGCGCGACGGCTGCGTCGTCGAACGCAAGCACGTCGTCGCCGATGATCTGATAGTCTTCGTGGCCCTTACCGGCGATGAGCACCACGTCGCCAGGGGTCGCCTCGCGAATCGCGCGCTCGATGGCCCGCAGCCGATCGAGTTCAACGACATAGGGTTCGGCGCCAATCCCACGCGCGATCTCCGAGACGATGGCGAGCGGCTCTTCCGTGCGCGGATTGTCGTTGGTCAAATAAATGCGATCCGCGAGCCGCGCCGCAACGGCGCCCATTTCGGCACGCTTGCCGCGATCGCGGTCTCCGCCACAGCCGAAGACGACGGCTATGTTGGCCGTCGCCGTCTCCCGCAGCGCGGTCAATGCGTGTTCTAGCGCCGAGGGCGTATGCGCGTAGTCGATTACGGCGGCGACGCCGTTTTCAGATAGGCGCTCCATTCGGCCGGCGATCGGCTCCAACGATGCCAGACCGGCGGCAATTTCGTCCGTTGCGATGCCGAGACGTTCGCAGACGGCGATTGCGGCCAACGCGTTCTCGATATTGAATCGCCCCGGCAGACGCAATTCGTATCGGCGGCCGTTCACGGCAAACCGGCTGCCGTCCGGCCTCATCGTAATGTCGCGCGCAACGTACAGCGATGCGGGAGCATTGCCATAGTGGATGACTTCTTTGCCTTCCCGGACCAGTTCGAGGCCCCAGCGCGGGCCGCGTGGATCCGCGGCGTTGAGCACGCAGATCGGCGCACGTTCGAAGAGGCTCCTCTTCGCCGCGGCGTACGCATCCAGCGTCTCGTGAAAGTCGAGGTGGTCGCGGGTGACGTTCGTCAAGACGGCGATTCGAAACGCCACGTCCTCCACGCGGCCCAGCGCCAGAGCGTGCGAACTTACCTCCATCGCTACCGCTTTCGCCCCCGTGTCCCGCATCTGCGCCAAGAGGGCGTGCAGTTCGGGCGGAAGCGGCGTGGTGTTGCTCAAACGCCATTGTTGGGCGCCATACTGGGCGCCGATCGTGCCGATCACGCCGCACGGCACGGCCGCCGCGTTGAGAATCGTCGCGATCACGCGCGATACGGTCGTCTTGCCGTTCGTACCGGTGATGCCCACGACGTCGAGAGCGCTCGACGGATTCCCGTAAAATGTTGCGGCAAGCCGCGAAAGTGCCCGGCGCGTGTCGGCAACCTCGACGACGGGCGCATCGGACGGCAGATCGACGGAGACGCCTCTCTCGATGACGATCGCGGCGGCCCTCGCCGCGAGTGCCTGCCGGGCGTAGCGATGTCCGTCTTCGTGCTGTCCCCGCAGCGCGACGAAGAGAGCGCCGGGGCGCACTTCGTTGGAATTCGTCGCTATTGCCGTTATGGTTTCGCTTGGGTTGACGGTGATCTTCGGGTCCGGTAGCCCATTGAGCAGCGTCCCCAGCGCGATGGTTCTCTCACTTTCCACGATGCGCCACGTCCGGTCTTGGTAATACGCCGGCGTGCAGCATGGCTTCCCGCGCGATCGCGGCGAATGCGGGGGCCGCGACGACGCTGCCGTAATAGGACCCGATCGGGCGTTCCACTTTCACGTAGATAACGTAACGGGCTCGCGGATAGGGAACCATACCGATGAAGGACGCCGCATAGTACCCTGAGCGATATTGGCCGTCAACGACCATCTCCGCCGTTCCCGTCTTTCCGGCGGTGGCGTAACCTGGAATTTGCGCGGTGGGATTGCCCGTGCCCCGCAGAACGACCCCTCGCAAAAAGCCTTGCAATTGCCGCGCCGTCCGGCGCGAGAAAACGCGGCGAACGACCTTAGGGGAGAAGCGCTTGACCAGCCGTCCCTGCTGATCGTACACTGCCGCGACGATCTGCGGCTGCACCAGCAGCCCGCCGTTGGCGATCGCCGCATAATAGCGCGCCATCGCGAGCGGGCTCACGGAAACGCCCTGCCCGAACGACATGGTCGCCAACGACGAAGCGCTCCACTGCGAGGGCGGCGGAACGATGCCCGGGTTTTCACCGGGAAGGCCCAAATCGGTCGGCAATCCGAATCCGGCCCTGCGTTCCATCGCGTAGAACGTCTTGCCGCCGATCGAAAGTCCGACCTCGGCGGCGCCCACGTTGTGCGACAGTTCGATGATCTGCGCCAGCGTCTCGCTGCCGCCGGTACCCGCCATGAAGCCGTCCTCGGCATTGTGAATCGTGCGTCCCCCGACGACGATCGCGTCCCGTGCCGGGAAACGGCTCGCCAGCGTGACCTTTCCGGAATCCAGCGCCGCCGCCGCCGTGATCAGTTTGTACGTTGAGCCGGGCTCGTAGGCGTCCATCACCGCGCGATCCCGACGCTCATCGGCCGGATACTTCCAGAAGCGGTTGGGGTCGAAGTCGGGCAGGTTGGCAAGCGCGAGAATCTCGCCGGTCCACGGGTCCATCACGATCGCGGTCCCGTCGAGGGCGTGGAACGCATGCACCTGACGCGCAAGCGCGCGGTGCGCGACGAACTGCAAATAGGGATCGAGCGTCAGTTGGAGCGTCATTCCCGGCTGCGCGGGCGTTAAGGTGCGTTCGCGACCGAAGGGAATGGGCCGGCCAAACTCGTCGGCCTCAAGCGTAATTCGCCCGGAACGGCCGCGCAGCAGTTCGTCGTAGGCATACTCGACGCCGTCGAGCCCGTTTTCGTCGGTTCCGACGAACCCGAGAACCGTCGACGCGAGGCGCCCGGCGCTGTCCACGCGTAGGCCCGTATCTTCTTCCTTGAGCTCGATGCCGGGAAGGTTGAGCGCAGCGATTCGTTGTGCGACGTCGTGCGGAACCTTGCGCGCGATCCACACGAA
>JAFAQW010000303.1 GCA_019245995.1 Vulcanimicrobiota bacterium
GACGTACTTTTGCGTGCCTTCGGAGATGGCGTTCAGCCCAAACCAGGCGTGGTCGTAGGCGCATCCGGGCAAATGTCCCGCGAACACCGGATCGCCGACGTGCTTGCCGCGAAATTCGGGGTTGTTGGCGTCGGCTTTCCACCACTCGTCCGTCCACTCAAAGTAGAAGCCTCCGGAAACGAGACCGTCGGTGGTGTAACGATCGTAGAGCAGTTTGTTGTTGTTCTTGACGAGGTCCACGAGGCCGGCCATGTTGGGATTGCCCGTCGCGGGTAGTTCGGCGGCAGCGCGGTTGATGGGACCGTCCGGCCCTTCGGGTGGGATGCACCTGCCGAGGCCATGCAGCGTGTGCTCGTAGGAGTACGTGTTCGCCCACGCGGGATGGTAGGACGCGGGAGCACCGTACTCGGTGAGCACGACCGGCTTCGTGGTATCGGTCTTGATCTGAGCGAATAGGTCGGTGAAGGTTCGACCGCGATAGGGGTTATCGCCCCAGACATCCACCTTGGCGCCGTGCTTCTCGCCATAGTAGATCGCGCCGAGATGTTCGGTCCCGCCGGCTTTGACGACCGCATCCACGTCGGAGGTGGTGATGATCTTCTTCGGGTTGCCGCCCTTCGCGAAGCCCGCGCGCGCTGCATCGGCGATCCGATTGAAATTTTTCCACCAGGTAGGATTGTTCCACCAGTCCGGCTTGACGATCTCGTTGCTGATGATGACGCCCATGACGGCGGGGTAGCCCGCATACTTGTACGCCAAATCCTCGTACTGCTTGGTCAGCGCGTGCACCGCGCCTTCGTTGAGGAGAGCGCTGCCGTCGAAGTAAATCGTGAGCAGAACGTAGATGGGATTCGTGCCGTTGTTCCAGGCCGCATTGAGCCAGTCGGTGATTGGCCCCGTCGCTTTATCGTACGGCGGCGGAACGACGTTATAGACGTGCACGACGTTGACGCCCATCGCGCGTAACGCGGGCAGATCGCGGCTCCAGATTGCCGAGTTGCCGTCGCGAAGAGGATCGTTGAGCGACGGCGGATCCGAGAGGCCGTTTCCGATGGGCGTCGGTGAATACACCATGCCTTTGATGTAAAAGTTTTGACCGTTGAGCAAAATGTATCGGCCGCTCACGGTGAAAGCGCTGCCGCCGCTGGGGCGGTGCACCCGCTGCGGCGCGATCGCCGGTACGTCCGGTCGCTCTTGGTACCCGCTGCAAGCGGCTAAGGCATAGATAAGGAGGGTCACGATCCATACGCTTGGCCGCATGGGCAACGTATACGGCGCGGCTCGACCGTTTACTTGCGCCCTGACGCCGGAGGTTCTGATGGCTCAAGGCGCGCTTCTCCGAACCGGCTAGTGGACGAAGTCGCCGAAGGCGGCCAGCGCGGTCTGGCAGCAAATCGGGCCGTTTTCTCTGCCTTTGAAACCGCCGGGACCCACGGAATACCAAACCGTCCCTCTCCATGTGGTAGCGAAGACGGCGTTGTCGTTGGGGCTCATCGCGACGGCGTTGGGCGACCACGGTAAGCGTTCGATCTTCGTCACGGTATCGCTGCGCGTGTCGATGGCTGAAAGCTCACCGTGTATGCCGTCGGAATTCTCCACGGATACGTAGACGTAGTGGTGGGCCGCCGAGGCCGCGACCGCCAGGGGCCATTCCTTCGCGGCATCGCCGACGTTGATGGTTTCGACGAGCTTCTGCGATCTCGTATTGACGACGGCCACCAGCGGTTGTTCGCTGGCCTGGTCGCACGTTGCGGCGTATGCCCACGACAATTTTTGCACGAGCGCGATGCCGGTGATAGCGCCGTTCCAGCAGCTGCCGCCGGGGACCGGGACGATGCCGGTCTGCCGCGCGCGCGGTATGTCGACGATCGCGATTCCACCGTTCCCGGCGACGTATGCCCTTTTGCCGGAGGCGTCGATCGCGACGCCGGTGGGGTTGTTGAGGCCGTTCAGTCCGACGGTGGCGCGGATCTTGAGCGACGGTAGCGAAAACAGTTGCACGGCGTTTTCGCACGAGTCGTCCGCCACCGCGTTCGTTTCGTCGGGCGTGAGCGCGAGGCTTCCGCCGCAACCGTTCGCCGGCATCGTGCGGACCAGCTTCCCGTTTGACACGTCGATCATATCGAGTTCGGCCGCGAAGGAGCCGTAATAGTTGCCGTACCACGCGTATGCGGTTGTCCCGGAATGATTGAATGCCACGCCGACGGGCGCGTAAGCCGCGGTCGCCAGCGTGTACGTCGGGCCTTTCGGCAATTTTGCAAGGTAAAGATAAGCATTGCTGCCGGTGTCCTCAGCCTCAAAGAGCAGCGAGGCGCCGGTTCCACGCGCGAAGCCGCCAAAACCGGCGCGCGGCGCGCCGGGGACGCCCCGTTCCGCTAACGGAAGCGACGACCCGGCGCACGCCGCCAAGAGCGCTGCAACGACGCTGAAGCTCAACGCGGGAGCGCTTCCACACTGTCGTCTCACGGCAATACTCCTTGGAATACGAGGCCTACGAGCGCATAAAATTCGCCGCGCGCTGCTAGAGTCCGCTCTTTACATGCCGCGCATTCCGGCCATTCCGTGGCCCATAGTCTTGGAGCTAAAGAAGAGGAAGAAATTGCTCGGCACGTCGGCGCTGGCTTGCTTCTTTGACTGCGCCTCGCGCAGTTTTGCAAGCGACGTTATGCCGGTGGTTCCTTGCGCGTTCGGCCACGCGCTCGGATCTTCAACGAGGACGACGATGATCTTCCACCACTCTTCCGACTGGTTAATCGTTTTATTGTTGAGGAGATGGTCGTGATTGACCAATGGGACGTAGAGATTGGTGCCCTTCGGCAATTTCCCAAGAG
>JAFAQW010000276.1 GCA_019245995.1 Vulcanimicrobiota bacterium
GACGATGCAATCGCGCCGCTATTGGCACAGCTGCGCGAGGGATGGCGCGTGGAAGAACGCGCCGATACGAAGCACGGCACGATCAAGCTCTTGACGCGAACGTATCGCTTCGCCGATTTTGCCCAAGCGATGGCCGCGGCCGCGAAGATGGGCGACCTGGCCGAGCAGCAACAGCATCATCCCGATTTGCACGTTGCATGGGGCCGTTTGGGCGTTGAAATTTGGACGCATAAGATCGGCGGGTTGACGGAGAGCGACTTTGTGTTTGCGGCGAAGTGCGACGCGTTGCTGGAGGTGACGGTCTCAGGATGACAGGCGGGCTTTGACGGATGCGTCGAGCGTTTCGGCCAGCGACTGACCGTTGCGCTCCCAGCGTTCCACGAAGCGCAACGCGAAGCGTTCGGGGTGCGAGAGCGTGCCCGCGCGCTGCGCTCTCTGGCCGTTTTTGCGCGGCGACGGAAGGCGCAAGCGCTTCATGTACGTTTCGAGCACCGCCGGATGCACGTACGCCCTGCGGCACACCGCCGGCGTATTCCCGAGGCGCGTCGCAACGTGGCCGAGCGCGAGGTTGATGTTGTGCTTGGCCGCCGTCAGGTGCTGCGCCGCCTCGCCCAGCGCGGCGATGCACTCGACGGTGCCGATCCAGGTGCGGAAGTCTTTCGCCGAAAAATCCTCGCCGGCGATTTCGCGAATGTACTCGTTGACGTCGTCGGAACTGATGCTGTTGATCTCGCCCGTTTCGTCCACGTACGTGAAAAGCTCTTCGCCGGGCAGGTCGCGGCAGCGTTTGATCGTGCGCGCCAGGCGCGCATCGTCGAGCTTGATCAGATGCTCGCGCCCGGTCTTGCCCTTGAATCGCAAGCGTACTTGTGAGCCGCGGAGGCGCACGTGGCGCGTGCGCAGCGTCGTCAGTCCGAACGAGTTGTTGGTCTTTGCGTATTCCTCGTTGCCGATGCGTATGCCGGTGATGTCGAGCAGCGTAACGACCGCTGCGAGAACCTTCCGGCGCGAAAGCTCCTTGCCCGCCATGTCGGCCGCGACGGCTTTGCGTATCTTCGGCAGCGCGTGGCCGAAGGCGGCGAGTCGCTGGTACTTCGCTTCGTCTCGTACTTCCCGCCAGCGTTTGTGATAGCGGTATTGCTTGCGGCCGCGCGCGTCGCGAGCCGTCGCTTGGATGTGGCCGTTATGGACCGGCGAAATCCAGACGTGCGTATACGCCGGTGGGACCGCGAGCGATTTGATGCGCTGTAGCTCCCGCGGTTCTTCGACTTGGCTGCCGTCGGGGTAGAAGTAGACGAAGTCGCGGCCGCGCTTCTCGCGCCGAATGCCGGGCTTCCGATCGTCCACGTAGCGTAAACCCGCTTCGCGGGCGGCTTCTTGCGGGTCCACGTTTGCCTTCTTACCGCCGCCCGCCCGGGTTAAATCGCTTTACGGGTCTCCGCTTGCAGCGGCGGCGCCAAAGACCTGACCGCTCGAGTAACTGAACTCGGGCGACGCCAGGGCCACGTACAGCGGCGCGAGCTCGGCCGGCTGACCCGCGCGCCCGTAGGGCGTTTCGCTACCGAAGGAGGGGATTTTTTGGGGTGGTTGCCCGCCCGTCACTTGCAACGGCGTCCAGATCGGTCCCGGCGCGACCGCGTTCACGCGGATGCCGCGCTTGGCGAGCTGCTTCGCCAACGACTTCGTGAACGACACGATGGCCGCTTTGGTCGAGGCGTAGTCGAGCAGATGCGCGTCGGGCTCGTAGGCCTGGACCGACGCGGTGTTGATGATGCACGCGCCTTCTTTCATGTGGGCGACCGCGGCCTTCGTGATCCAGAACATCGCGTAGATGTTCGTTTTATAGGTCCAGTCGAAGTCTTCGGTGGTGAGGGCGTCGATGGACTCGAACGCTTTCTGGCGAGCCGCGTTGTTGACGAGGATGTCGAGCCCGCCGAGACGCGCCACGGCGTCGGCGACGAGCCGATTGCAAAACTCTTCGCTGCGGATGTCGCCCGGAAGCGCGGCCGCGTTTCGTCCGGCCGTTTCGATCTCTTCGACGACCTCGCGCGCGTCCGGTTCTTCGTCCGGAAGGTATGAAATTGCGACGTCGGCACCTTCCCGCGCAAACGCGATTGCCGCCGCGCGCCCGATGCCGGAATCGCCGCCGGTGACGAGCGCTTTACGTCCGTGCAGCCGATTCGATCCGCGATAGGAGCTCTCGCCGTGATCGGGCCTGGGCGCCATGTTGGCCGCGAGACCAGGCCAGGGTTGCTGCTGTTCGGGGAACGGCCCCTCGGGGTGTGCCTTTACCGGATCGCGTGGTCGCGCATTTGTCGTCGTCATGCACCCAGGGTTCCCATTGTTATGAACGGCAACGCGCGGGGAGCGGCCGGTTGGTATAGAGGTGCCGTACCCGCATCCTTTACGGGAGGCGGAAGACTTTCGTGTCGTGCTCGAAGTTTGGCGACAGGTTCAGGCGCGCGACCAGCGCGGCGCCTGCAACGCTCGAACGTTCGCCAATCTCGTAGACCGCGCGCGTCTTGGCCCAGCGCGGGATCTGTCGCCGGAAGGCCGCGGCGTCGCCGAACACGACGAACCGGCGGCCGAAACTTTTTTCCGCATAGGCGGCGTACGCGAGCGGCGTCGCGTCGACCCACGGCGCGATG
>JAFAQW010000307.1 GCA_019245995.1 Vulcanimicrobiota bacterium
GATCGCGCCGGTGTCGGCGTCCTTGAAGAGCACCTTGCTCCACGAACGGCCGCCGTCGGTGCTCTTGAAGATTCCGCGTTCCGTGTTGGGTCCGTACGGATGCCCTAGCGCCGCGACGTATACCGTGTTCGGATCTCGCGGATCCACCACGATGGCGGCGATCTGCTTGGTGTCGGTGAGCCCCGCGTGCGTCCACGTCTTGCCGGCGTCGGTAGATTTATACATGCCGTCGCCGTAGGCGATGTCGGACCGCATGTCCGCCTCGCCGGTTCCAACGTACAGAATTTGCGGATTGCTGGGGGCGACCGCGATCGCGCCGATCGATGCGACGTCCTCGCGATCGAAGATGGGAGTCCACGTGCGCCCGGTGTCGATCGTCTCCCACACGCCGCCGTCCACGGCGCCGAAATAGAAATGATTCGGTTCGCCGGGAACGCCCGTAACGGCAAGTGCGCGACCACCGCGAAACGGACCGATCAACCGCCATTGCAAAGCGCCGAAGAGTGCGGCACTCACTTGCGATTCCGCCGCCGCGGCCACGGCGGATTGCGCGATCAGTGCGCCGAGAAGCCAAAATGACAGCAGGCGTCGCATGAACGCCTGCTGTTAGTTACGCCGGCGCGGCGCGCCTACCAGCCGCCGCCGCCGTCGCCTCCGCCGAAATCACCGCCGCCACCGGAGTCCCCGAAGCCGCCGCCGCTCCAGTCCCCCGCGCTCGCTCCGCCCACGTCGGCCTGACCGGCATCGCTCTGCCAACCACCCGCGTCGCCGCCGCCCCAACTGCCGCCGCTATCGCCGGCAACCGGCGTGCCGCCCTGCAGTGCACCGCCGCCGCCGCGAAACAACTCGTTGCCGAGCCACGCGCCGCCGAGTCCCCCGAGCAGACCGCTCCAAAAACTTCCGCCCCCGCCGTACCCGCCGTAACCAAAGCCCGGACCGTAGCCGGCGCCCGGTGGAACGGCGGCGCCCGGCGCGCCGGGCGCCGCGGAGTAACGGGGTCCTGACGCCGCGCGCAGGATCGAGCGCAGCAACAAAAATGCAACGATTGCAATGACGATCCACCAGAACATCGAGATATGCACTCCCTTCGTCGCCGGCGGGGCGCCGGCAACCGGCACGATGGCGTTGGAGCCCGATTGGGTTCCCTGCGACTGTTGCAACGAACCCAGATGCGAACGATAGATGCCGAGGACGCCCTCGACGGCGTTGGTAATTCCCGCGTCGTAGTCCTCGCTGCGGAACTGCGACTCCATCGCGCTGCGAATCGAACGCAGTACGTCGGGCGTAAACCAACCGGCTTGGACGCCCGCCCGGTCCGGAACGATGATGTCGCGGCGGTCGTCGCGCGCGATGAAGATCAGAACGCCGTTGACGCTTTGCTGGGCGAAGGTACTCTGCGCCGCTTGTTGGAGCGGCGTGCCACCGAGCGATGGTACCGTCACGACGACGACTTCCTTGCGCGTTTGCGCGTTGAAGTTTGCCAGCCGCTGGTTCAGCTGCGCGACGGTCGAGGCCGAAAACATCCCGGCCCCCTCTTGCACGAAGTCGCGCGCCGATGCCGTTGCGGTCAGGGCGAACAGGGCGACGGCACCGCCGGTCGCCATTCGTGAAGCGAAGCTCCTCATGCCGGATGCTACCGCTCTTTCGCGACGAAGTTTCCCGGCTCTGCGGGAACCGGACGTCCGGCCGGCTCACAAGCTCGGGCATGAACGGTGCCGGTCCTGACAACGCGCTGCGTGCCGGATCGCTGAGCTTTATCGAGGTTCTCGCGACGTCGGTGGCGCTGATCGGCCCCAGCATGACGCCGATCTTGATCGCGCCGTACATGTACGCGCTCGCCGGCAACGGGACGTGGCTCGCGTACGTCTTCGGCGGTACGATGCTGGCCTTCGTCGCGCTCTGCATCAATCAGTTTGCGCGCCGTTCGTCCACCGCGGGCTCGATGTACCAGTACGTGACCGATCATCTCGGCCGCGCCGTCGGGGCGATCGGCGGCTGGACGCTGCTCTGGGCGTACGTCTTCGTCGCGGCCGCCGTGCTCGGTGCGATGACGCTCTTTCTGGCGCTGCTCTTGCAGACGCGAGGCCTTCACGCGCCGGCGATCGTCCTCGTGGTCGTGTTGGCCGCGGTCGCGTGGCAAGCGGCGTATCGCGGCGTGCAAGTCTCCGCAATCGTGATGCTCGTGCTGGAAATCGTCTCGGTCACGATCATCTGTGTGTTGGTGGCAATCGTGCTGCACGCGCACGGGCCCTCCGTCGACACCAATCAGCTCCATCTGCGCCACGCGTTTCCCGGCGGTCTGGGCCTCGCCATCGCGTTCGCCGTCTTTTCCTACGTCGGCTTCGAGAGCGCGACGGCGTTCGGCGCGGAGGCAAAGCGTCCGCTCGTGACGATACCGCGCGCGGTGATGGGCAGCGTGCTCTTCGCGAGCGCGTTTTTCGTGGTGGTCACGTATGCGGAGATCGTCGGCTTCGCGCGCGCCGGCAAGCCGCTGGACCAGGAGACTTTTCCGCTCGGAACGCTCGCGCAGTTGTACGGCGTCAGTTACCTGCGAATCCCCATCACGGTCGGGGCCCTCTGCAGCGCTTTTTCGGTGTGCCTTGCCTGCATTACGACCGCGGGCCGCATCGCGTACGCGATGGCGTCATCCTCCCTGCTGCCGGGCATCTTTGCGCGCATCGAGCCGCACCACCGCACGCCGAACGTCGCCGTAACGGTCGTTACGGCGATCACGCTCGCGATCGCCGTCGTCGCCTTGGCGCTCGGGGTAGCGCCGATCGACGTCTTCAACAACTGCGGAACGCTGAGCACGTTTGGTTTCATTCTGATTTACATGCTGATTGCCGTTGCCGCGCTGCTGTACGCCAAACGCCTCGGCGAGATGCGCGTGGTGGACGCGGCGATCTGCGGGCTGGCCCTCGCCCTGCTGATCCTTTCAACGGTGTGGTTCTTCGCGACCATTCCGGCGCCGCCGCAACACTGGTTCGTCTACTACTTCCTGGGATTCTTGGTCGTGGGGTGGTTGTGGTTTCGTCCTCGCCTTAGGACGGCCAGCGGCTGATGACTACGCGTTGCTGCGTGTAAAAGGCCACCGCGTCCTTTCCGTGGCACCGCAGATCGCCGAAGATGGAGTCCTTCACGCCGCCGAACGGAAAGAACGCCATCGGCGCCGCGATGCCGACGTTGATGCCGACCATGCCGACCTCGATGTCGCGGGCGAACGCGCGGGCGGCTCCGCCGTCGCGCGTAAAAATGGAAGAAGCATTGCCGTAGCGGGAACGGTTGGCGACGGCGATTGCCTCGCCAAGTGAGTCCACGCGCACGATGGCCAGGAGCGGGCCGAAGATTTCGTCGCGCGCCAGTTCGCTCTCGGGATCGACCCGATCGAAGATCGCGGGCCTCACGAAAAAGCCGCGCTGCGGCACGTCACCCCCATCCAGCAGGATGCGCGCGCCGGATTCGCGCGCGCGCTCGATGTAGCCGCGGATGCGCGCGAGCGCCGCTTCGCTCACCACCGGGCCCATCTGCGTATCGCCGTCCGCCCCCGGGCCGAGTTTCAGCTTGCGGGCGGCAGCGACCAGCATCGGGCCGAATGCGTCGCCGGCCGCGCCGACGGCCACGACCACCGAGCCGGCGAGACAGCGTTGCCCGGCGCCGCCGAACGCCGCTCCGATGACGGCATCGCAGGTGGCGGGGTCCGCGGCATCCGGCATGACGATCAGGTAGTTCTTTGCACCGCCCAGCGCTTGCACGCGTTTGTGCGCGCGCACGGCGCGCTCTTGCACGTCGCGTGCCACCGCGGAGGAGCCGACAAACGAAATTGCTGCGACCGCCGAATGCCCGATCAGCGCCTCCGCGGTTTCCGCTCCGCCGTGAACGACGTTGAGC
>JAFAQW010000182.1 GCA_019245995.1 Vulcanimicrobiota bacterium
TGAAACACGTTGGAGACGTACGTTGAGGCCGGCACGTTGTACAAGCCGTTGCCGGGCTCGGTCATCGGCGCTAACCCGGCGCCACACGGCCCGAACGCTTGCGTCGTGGAGTTCCAGGTCCACTGCGGCGCCACGCCCGGCCCGCCGCAGTGCTCGCGGTTATAGGCCGCAAACCAAAAGGCGCGCGCGGGATAGCCGTCCACTAAGTTGTCGGTGAAATACGCAAAGTGGTCGAAACGCGTGCCCGCGTTGACCACGATCCGGTCGTTCGGCTGCCAAAGATCCGTCAGCGCGAACGAATAGAATCCCGGCGTGACGTTGTCGATCTGACCGCTCTGACCGTTTTCGGTCATCATCCAGCGCGCGCCGGCTTTGTCCGCCGGCGATCCGGGCGGCGCCGTGCCCGGCGTCAAGTTGAAACTGAACGAGCCCGTGCCGGGGAAACAGCCCGTCGCCGTGAGACAACCGCCTTGGCTGCCCGCATCGAAACAACTCCACGGCTGGCCGGTGACGTAGTTGTAGCATTTGCCGTTGGGCGTGCCGTAGCTGGAGAGGATCGTCCCGAGCCCGGTTGCGCCGAGGCTCGATGCGAATGGATCCGTCGAGCTGAACATCGCGTTGTAGGTCTGCAGCTTCTGCGTCATGTACGACGCCTCGGCGGTGATGAGATGGCGCGACGAGAGCTGATTGGCGTAGATGAGCGTCCCGCCGTATCCGTGTTCGAGCACCTCGTAGTCCGCGGGGTCGGAGCCGAACACCAGCTGCGCGCTGTTTGGGCCGTTGATGAACCAGGTCGAGTAGGCGCCCCACGCCAGGCCGCGCAGGTACGAGTGGGCGTCGAAGTTCTTCTGATACTGCAGCTTCTCGATCGAATAGCCGTTCCAGTTGCCGTCCCGGACGTTGAGGCCGATGGGCGCCGCCAGCGAACGATCCGTCGGGCTGCTGGGAAAGAGTCCCGTCACGAGGTCTTTCGCATTCGGCGTCTGCATGAGCGGCCCGCGATAGTAGAGGGAGTCGAGGTATGGGATTGGATAGCCGACGCCGGTCTGCGCTCCCTTTGCCGGCGTGAACCAGATGTCGTTGGCCGAGCTGTAGAACTGCGCCTGGATCCCACCGGTGACGTAGAGCATCTGGATATCGTCGCGCAAAAACGAGTTGCGATGCGGGATGCCGAGGTGGAAGTTGACGACGTTTTCGCGATCGAAGTTCATCGCTTGCGCGTAGCTGTAACCTGGTTGCGCGATGAATCCATAGTTCGGCGCCTTACCACCCGTGCCGTCGAGGATGTTGTAGACGCTGTTGCCCGTCGGCACGTAGAGCGGATAAAAGTACAGCGGATCCCAAACGCCGCCGAATTGATCGCCGTACCGGAACGCTTCGTTCGTGCCCGACAAGCCGACGTAGTAGGAGAACATCCGGTCCGGAGTTGCGCCGCCCGCCTCCACCGTGGCCTGATGGTAAAATGCCGGTCCGCCGATGCCGAAGTCTGCGTCGGCGTACCCCGGGTACGTGCCCGTCTTGATGACTTGGCTGATGTAGCCCGCCAACCCGGAGGAGTTCGAGGTGGCGGGGGTGCCGCCGGTATAGACCTGCACTTCCTGATTGCCGAGCGACGTCAGCGTGGCGATCGGCGCGAGGTCGGATTGGCGCGTCGTGGGAATTCCGTCGAATTCATACGCCACCTGATCCACGTCGCCGCCCCGGACGTAGACGCCCTGATACCAACCCTGCTGATTCGATGGAATGTTCACTCCGGGAGCGCTCGCGATGGCGCCGTAGGCCTGCGTGAGCGAGCCCGAGCCCGATAGCGTCGCGGCGGCCTTCTGTCCCGCCGGATTCACGGAATAGACATCGCTCGTGATTCCGGAATGAACCAGGGATTGCGTCGAGCGGGACGTCGTTCGTGCGATGGTCTTGAGCGCCGGCTGCAAGTTCAACGCCACCGTGGCGGACTGATCGGCGACGACCGTTACTCCCGCTTGCGATTGCGGCTCGAATCCCTGTTTCGTAACGCTCACCGTGTACGTGTCGGGCTGGAGCGAAAGAAACGAAAAACCGCCGCCGGCGTCGGAAATGGTCTGCGCGGCCTGCGACGGCGAAACTGCGCTGACGACGGCGCCGGCGATCGGAGCGTGAGTGTTCGCATCCGTAATGCGGCCGCGAAGCGTTCCGGTGGTCCCGGCGGTTGCTCCGGCCGGCAGCGCAACGGCCAAAAGCAACGCGCACCCCAGTATTCGCTCTCTCAACGTGCCACCTCGCATAACGGCATAACGTTCGACCGAAAGAAGAGCGCCTTTAAACTCGCCGAAGGGAATTCCTAGTGAACGAAAGCCCTATCGCCGTGGCGCCCGACGATGCGCTCACGCAGCGTCGCACCGCGAGCATTCCGCGCGGCGTCGCGACGGCGCATCCGCTCTGGGCCGAACGCGCACACGGCGCGACGCTGTGGGACGCGGACGGGCGGCGTTTCATTGACTTTGCCGGCGGCATCGGCGTGCTCAACGCCGGGCACACCAACGCGAAGGTCGTGGCCGCGATTCGGCAACAGTCGGAGCGGCTCACGCACGCGTGTTTTCAAGTGACGATGTACGAGCCGTACCTGCGCGTCGCGGAGGAACTGAATCGCCGTGCACCCGGCCCTTCGCCGAAAAAGACGCTGCTGCTTTCGACCGGCGCCGAAGCCACGGAGAACGCCGTCAAAATCGCGCGCGAGTACACGCGTCGGCCCGCGGTCGTCGCGTTCCAGCACGGCTTCCACGGGCGCACGCTACTGGCGCTATCGATGACGGGAAAGGAGCATCCGTACAAACAGCACTTCGGGCCCTTCTGCGGCGACGTCCATCACGTGCCGTTTCCGTACGAGCCGCACGGCGTTACGACCGAGGACGCGTTGAGCGCGATCGCCGCGCTGTTCGATTCCGTCGAACCGCGACGCGTCGCGGCCTTGATCATCGAGCCCGTACTGGGGGAAGGCGGCTTCCTTCCGGCACCTGCAAAGTTTTTGCACGAGCTGCGCGCGATCGCTGACCGTCACGGCATCGTTCTCATCGCCGACGAGATCCAGAGTGGTTTCGGCCGCACGGGCAGGCTCTTCGCGTCCGAGCACTATGGGATCGAACCAGACCTTCTCACGGTGGCGAAATCGCTGGGGGGAGGACTGCCGTTGGCCGCCGTCGTCGGCCGCTCCGAGATCATGGACGCGCCGGCGCCGGGCGGCCTGGGGGGCACCTTCGCCGGCAATCCCATCGCGTGCGCCGCGGCCCTGGCGGTGCTCGAAACGATGGACGATGCGTTCCTGACACGGGCCCGTGAAGTCGGCGAGCGCGTCGGCGCGGCGTTGCGGGCATTCCAGGCGGAGTTTTCCGCGGTGAGCGACGTTCGCGGTTTGGGTGCGATGATGGCAATGGAACTGTCGTCCGGCACGCCCGACCTGATCTCGGCCGCACGCGAGCGGGGACTGTTGTTGCTCGCGGCCGGCGAGGGCAACGTGGTTCGGATCCTCGTACCGCTCGTCGTGTCGGACGAAGAGCTCGACGAAGGTTTCGCCGCGTTGCGTGAGGCGATGCGCAGCGTGTACGGGGTGACCGCAAATTAGCAGTGACCGCCAGCAAGAGGTTTTGGCCTATACCCAGCGCGTGCTCGACCTGATCGAACGAGACGACGTCAGCGCGCAGCACGCGGAATGGATCACCGGTGAAACGGTGAGCGCGTTTCGCGCGCACGTGAATCCGGGATTTCTCGAGTATCGCAAGGCGACGGATGCGTCGCGCGCGGCGGCGGTGGTCGAATGGGCGGACGCCGGGCCGAACTCGTACCGCGACGTCGCGGGACGTACGTACCTCGATTGTCTCGGAGGGTTCGGCATCTTCAACGTGGGCCACCGGCATCCAAAAGTGGTGAAGGCCGTTACGGATCAACTGCGCCGCCAACCGCTGCACAGTCAAGATCTGCTCGACCCCCTGCGCGCGATGCTCGCGAAGACGCTCGCGATGCTGGCGCCCGGCGACCTCGAGTTTAGTTTCTTTTGCAATAGCGGAACCGAGGCCGTCGAAGGCGCGCTCAAGCTCGCGCGGGCGTTCGATCCGTTCAAGCAAACGATCGTCGGCGCGACGAAGGGATTCCACGGCAAGAGCTACGGATCGCTGTCCGCAAGCGCGAAGGCCGAGTTCCGGCGGCCGTTCGGACCCATGTTGCCAAACATCGAGCACGTGCCGTTCAACGATTTGCCCGCGCTGCGCGACATGATGACCTCCTGCGGTGCCGTAGGCGAAGACGTCGGAGCCGTGCTCCTGGAGCCGATCCAGGGCGAGGGCGGCGTGAACATCCCCGACGACGCGTACCTGCCCGGCGTGCGCGCGCTCTGTGACGAGTTCGGCGCGCTGTTGATCTTGGACGAAGTGCAGACCGGCATGGGACGCACCGGCACGATGTTCTGCTGCGAGCACTACGACGTCACGCCGGATCTTATGTGCCTGGCGAAGGCCTTCGGCGGAGGAGTGGTGCCGGCGGGCGCCGTGATCGGACGACGGGCCGTCTTTTCGAAGCTCTTCGACAACCCGTTTCTGCACACGTCCACCTTCGGCGGTAACCCCTTGGCGTGCGCGGCCGCGCTCGCCACCATCAACGTCTTGATCGAGGAGCGGTTGCCGCAACGCGCGGCCATGCTGGGCGAGCGGATGCTCCGCCGGATGAAGGCCTCCGTCGAGCGGCACGCCGGAGCCGTCGTCGCGGCCCGCGGCAAAGGGCTGCTGATGGCGTTGGAATTTCGCGATCACGCGGACG
>JAFAQW010000189.1 GCA_019245995.1 Vulcanimicrobiota bacterium
GCAGCACAGCGTCAAAGCGCTGGCCGATCAACTCGAGAAGCGCGGCGTCAAAGTCTTATACGCGATCCATCCGGTGGCGGGACGAATGCCCGGCCACATGAACGTGCTTCTCGCCGAGGCGAACGTCCCGTACAATCAGCTGCTCGACATGGAAGACGCCAACCCCGAGTTTCCCACGGCCGACGTCGCGCTGGTGATCGGCGCGAACGACGTTACGAACCCGGCAGCGCGCAACGTGCCGAGCTCGCCGATCTACGGCATGCCGATTCTCGACGTTGACAAAGCAGCCAACGTGGTCGTGCTCAAACGTTCGATGCGTTCCGGCTTCGCCGGCATCGAAAATCCGCTTTACGAGCTGCCGAACTGCTCGATGCTCTTCGGCGACGCCAAGGCTTCGGTCGACGCGCTAACGGCCGCCGTCAAAGCGTTGTAGCTCCAGGCAAAGGCGAAGGCGGCATTGGAGCCGGAGGCAAATCTTCCGGCTGCGGAGCGTGCGGCTTGCGTTTTCGCCGGTCCGTTAATTCAACGACGATGACGTAGACCACCGGCACGATCGCCAAGTTCATCACGGTTGAAAAAAGCATCCCGCCGAGAACCGCGGTGCCGAGGGAGATGCGCGACTGTGCCCCATCGCCGTGCGCGAACGCGAGCGGAATTATCCCAAGGATAAACGCAATGGAGGTCATCAGGATCGGCCGCAGCCGCGTCGCGGCCGCGTGCGCAACCGCGTTGACCGTGTCGAGCCCCTGCTCCCGCAGCTGATTTGCGAACTCGACGATAAAAATCGCGTTCTTCGCCGCCAGGCCGATGAGCATCACGTAGCCGATCTGCGCATAAATGTCAGATGACGTAACCGGAATCGGAACGAGGTGGCCCGCGACCGCGGAATGCGCGAGGATGCTGACGAGCTCCACGAGCCGTCGGATGAAGATCGCTCCGATCGCTCCCAGCAGCGCGAGCGGCACCGCCAGCATGATGACGAACGGCGTGGCGAGGCTTTCGTACTGCGCGACCAGCACGAGAAACACGAAGAGCAACCCCATGCAGAAGACCGCAATCGTTTGCGGTCCGCTCGCGACCTGCTGTCGAGCGATGCCGCTCCACTCGAACGACATGCCTTTTGGCAGGTTCTTCGTGACGATTCGCGCGATCGCGTTGAGCGCGTCCCCCGAACTGGCCTTCGTGCCGGGGGAGCCGTCGATCTCGTACGCGTTGTACTCGTTGAAGCGCATGATGGCAACGTTGTCCTGCGTCACGCTCGTGTCGAGAAACTCGCTGACGGGCATCAGTGCGCCCGCGCTATTCGCCACGTAGATACGCGAAAGGTCCGACGGCAGGCTCCGATGCTTGCTGCCGGCCTGCACGATCACTTGATACGACCGAGTGCCGTAGTCGAAGAAGTTCACGAACGTCGACCCCGTCGTCGCGTTGATCGTATCGAAGAAGGCCTGTGGCGTAATGCCGTACGCCAACGCCTTCGAGCGGTTAAACGTCGTCACTAAGTAGGGGCCGGTGAGCGTCGTGGGGATGCGCACCTGCGCGAGTCGCGGATCGTTTTTCGCCTCGGCGAAGACCGCGTTCCCGACACGATTGAGCGTCGGGAGGCCCAAGTTGTTAACGTCCTCGATCTCGATCGCAAAGCCGCCCGTCGCGCCCAATCCCGGAATCGCGGGCGGATTCGCGGGGAGCGCCGTGACGCCCGGCATCTTCAAGAATCGCTGATAGAGCTGGTACTGTGCCACAAGGGCGCTATTGCCGACGCCGTGCCGCTCGGAGAGCGGCTTCAACTGAACGAACAGCGTCGCTTGATTGGAACCGTTGTTGGCGAGGCCGTAGCCGATGCCCGACGTTACCGCCTCGACTTGCGGCATCCCGCCGATGATCTTTTCCAGCTGCTTGACCGCCGCGGTCGTTTGATCGATGGAGGATTGAATGGGCAACGTCACCAGCACGTAGAGCAGACTCTGGTCTTCGTTGGGGATAAAGCCCTGCGGCGTGATCTTGAACAGCACGCCCAAGAGCGCAAGGCCGGCGACGAAAATCGCGACCATCAGGCCGCGCCGCGCGATCAAACGAGGAACCAAGCCCTGATACCACGCCGTCACGGCGTGCAGTCGCAGGTTGAACCACAGCATGAACCGATTGGTCGTCGGCTCCGCACCGTGCACGAGCTTGTAGGTGAGCACCGGCGCCAGCGTCATCGCCGTAAAGAGCGAGATGCCGATCGAGGCGGCCATCGTGAGCGCGAACTGCTGAAAGAGCAGGCCGGTCGTCCCGGGCAGAAACGCGACCGGAATGAAGACCGACATGAGCACGAGCGAAGTCGCGATGACCGCGCCGCCGATCTCTCGCATCGCGCGCGCCGTCGCCTGAAACGGATTGGTTTTGTCGTCGACGATGTGGCGCACGATGTTCTCCAGCACGACGATCGCATCGTCGACCACAAGCCCCGTCGCCAGCGTGATGCCGAAGAGCGTCAATGTGTTGATCGAAAATCCCAACAACTTCATCGCGGCGAAGGTGCCGATGAGCGAAACCGGGATCGTGATGGATGGAATCAGCGTGCTATGCCAGCTCTGTAAAAAGATGAAGATGACGAGCACGACAAGCAGCACCGCGATCAGTAACGTGACGAGCACCTCTTTGACCGACGCCCGCACGAAGTCCGACGTGTCGAACGCGATCGTGTACGCGATGCCGGGCGGCATGTGCGCCGCGATGCGGGCCATCGTCGCTCGCACGTTCTGCGAAATCTTTAAGGAGTTCGCCGTGGGCTCGCCCTGGATCGCGAGCACCACGGCGGTCTGGCCCTTGTAACGAGCCGACGTCACGTAGTTCTGCGCGCCCAGCTCTACCGTCGCGAGGTCGCCGAGTCGCAGAAAGCCGCCGTTAGCCTGTGGCGCGACGACGATTTGCTTGAACTCCTCCACGCTGGTCAAGCGTCCGTTGATCTGGATCGGTATCTGGAAGGGCTGCGAGCCGCTCGTGGGTGGCTGGCCGAGCTGGCCGGCCGCGACGTCGGCGTTGTTCGTCTTGATCGCGTTGAGCAACGTATCGAGGGAAACGTTATTGGCCTGCAGCTTGTGCGGATCGACCCAGATTCGCATGCCGTAGGTGCGATCGCCCAGCACCGCGACCTGTCCCACGCCGGGCACGCGTTTGAGCTCTTCGATCACGCTGAGGTCGGCGTAGTTGCTCACCGCGATGTCGGAGACGGACCTGCTCGTGGAGAGCATGGCGATGGCCAGCGTGATGTTCCCGCTCGCTTTTTGCACGCTGACGCCCTGCGCTTGCACCGCGTTCGGCAACTGCGCGAGGGCTAAATCCACGCCGTGCTGCACGTTGGTCTGATCGCTCGTCGGATCCGTCCCGAGCGCAAATGTGCACGTGATGACGCTCGACCCGTTCGCGCTCGAGTACGACTGCATGTACTGCAGTCCGTCGGCCCCGTTGATGTTGGTCTCGAGCGGCGTCGTCACCGAGCGGACGACCATGGCGGCGCTCGCGCCCGGATACTGCGCCGTGACCGTGACGGTGGGAGGCGAAATTTGTGGGTACTGCGAGATCGGCAGGCTCGGAATTGTGATCAATCCGGCCAAGAGCACGACGAAGCTGAGCACGCCCGCGAAGAGCGGCCGGCGCAGGAAAAATTCAATCACGGTGTGCGGTTCTCACCGCAATGCTCATTGCACCCAAGGCCGTTCGCTCGCAGGCGCAAAACTCCGGCCTCTCTATCGAAAAGCGCAGTCGAACGCGCGGTCACGGAGCGTTCCATCGGTATGAATTCCACGTCGGCAGGAATGGGTTCGGCGCGAAACCGCGCAAGGCGGTGCGATACGCGTACACGTAGTGCGCGTTGAAGAGATAGAGGATTGGAACTTTTTCGGCGACGATGCGGCCGATTTGCGAGTACAGTCGCCGACGCACGCTTCGGTCACCGGCGGAGACGGCGGCGCGCTCGAGCCGGTCCACGCGCGAATCGCACCAGCGCATGTAGTTCGACGGCGCCGCGCACGCCAACACGGACGAGTCGTCGGGATCCGCACCCATCGTCCACGGCACGTACGCAATATCGAACGCGCCCGTCGCGAGCACTCCCGTGCGGGGAAGGAAGAGCTGCGCGTTGCTCACCGCCTTGATAACGACGTCGATGCCTCTTTGGCGCAGTTGCGCTTGCACGGCCGCGGCGACGCGTACGCCGGTAACCGACTCTGGAAACTGCACGTACACCACGCGCAAGGCCGTCGCACCCTTCCGCCGCACGTCGTCGCCGCTTCGCCGCCACCCGGCTGCGTCGAGCAAGCGGTCCGCCGCGGCCGGATCGTAGGCGGGCTCGTGAATCCGCGGATCGTAGGCCCACGAAAAACTCGGTTGCAGCATGTCGGTGACCGGATAGACTCCAAGCGTTATCTTCCGTGAGATCATTGCGCGGTCGACCGACATGGCCAGTGCGCGCCGCACGCGCACGTCGTCGAGAGGCGGCCGCGACGTGTTGAGCGCGAGGCCTCCCACCACCGCTGTCGGCACGTTGCGAAGACCGATTCCGCGGTAACGGCGAACGATGCGAATCTGCGCTGGCGCAATCAGATTCCAGTCCAGCTCGCCGGTTTGCAGTAGCAGCAGATTCGTCGAGGGATCACCGATGACGCGAAGGAGCAGCTCGTCGGCGCGCGGTTTTCCGCGCCAGTAGTGCGCGTTGGCCGCGTAGCGCAGACCTTCGCCGCGCTTCCACGACACGAAGCGAAACGGCCCGTCACCCACGGTCGGTGCTGAGTTAAATGCGGCACGGTCGAGCGGCGTTTGCGACGCCAAGACGTGCGCCGGTAGAACGAACTGCGCCGTGAAGCCATAGGAAAAGTAGGTCATCACGGCGGGCGCCCAAGGCCGCTTGAGATGCACAATCACCTCGTCCGGCCCCAGCGCCGCCGCGTGGTCGATCAGGTCGTAGCCTTCCCTGGAGCGCACCGGATTGCGGGGATCGAGTATTGCGTGCACGGTGAAGAGGACGTCGCGCGACGTAACGGGGCGACCGTCACTCCACCTTACCCCGCGGCGCAGCCGGTACCGAAGGGTGCGACCGTCGGGGGAAACGCCGCCGTTGGCGCGCGTCGGAATCGCCGCGAGAAGCGCCGGCTGCGGGTGACCGCGCTCGTCGAGGTCGATGAACGGCTCGAACGCGAGCCTGGCCAGCTGCTGGTCGACCGACGCCGCATCGGGTGCTCCCAAGAGCGGGTTCAGTGTCCGCGGGTCCGCGGCGAGGTCAAAGCGCACCAGATGCCCCGGCGTGCGCCCGGTCGCTGAATGCGAGCAAGCCACCGCCGCGAGAAGGATGAGCGCGACGCGGGCTGCGCGGAGGGTTGCGCCGAATGGATTGCCGGTGTTATGCTTAGTTCGCCGAATGTTTATCGGCAACTTCCCTCCATTTGTCGAATATGCTGGCGGTAACTGAAGAACTCGACGAGCTAGACGTACGCCTCTTGGACGCGTTGCAACGCAACGCGCGCTCCACCTTTACGGAGCTTGGCGTGGCCGTCGGCCTCAAGGCGCCGGCAGTGCACGAGAGGGTGAAGCGCCTGGAGAGTCGCGGATACATTCGCGCCTATTCGGCGCAACTCGACGCGACGCGCCTCGGGCTCAACTTGGTCGCGTTCATCAGCTGTTACACCTCTCCCGATTGTGCGTACGACCGCTTCACCCGGGCGCTCAGCGAGATGCCCGAGATTTGCGAAGTCCATTCGGTCGCCGGCGAGGAGACCTTCTTGTGCAAAGTCGTGACGCGTTCGACGCAGCATCTCGACGAGCTGTTGGCGCGGCTCAAGGCCACGCCGGGAATGGCCCGCACGCGCACGACGGTCGTCTTGAGCATGCCGTTCGACCGTGGCGGGATCGCGGTGGAATCGTTATGAGCGCCGCAACCGGCATTCGCGCACATCGCTTGGGGACGCATCGCGTTCTCGAGCCGTCCGGCGTCATGCCCCAGCAGGCATGGCGCGTCGACAACACGCCGATCGCCGCGGACAACGAGATTCTTTGCGACGTGGACGTATTGAACATCGATTCCGCCTCGTTCAAGCAGATCTCGGACGCCTGCGACGCCGACGCCGGGCGGATCGGCGAGCACATCCTTCAAACTGTTCGCGCGCGGGGCAAACAACACAATCCCGTGACCGGCAGCGGCGGCATGTTCGTCGGACGCGTTCGTGAAATTGGCAAGGGCCTGCGCGACCAAATCGCGTTGCGCGATGGAGACCGCATCGCGTCGTTGGTCTCGCTGAGTTTGACGCCGCTGCACGTCGAAGCCGTGCGAGACGTCGACGTCGCGACCGGACGTGTCTGGGTGACCGCCAAGGCCATTCTCTTCGAGAGCGGCATCTGGGCGCGTCTCCCCCACGATATTGACGAGAACGTGGCGCTCGCCGTGCTCGACGTTGCGGGCGCTCCCGCGCAGGTGCCGCGGCTCTGCGCCGCCGGACAGACCGTCGTCGTGATCGGCGCGGCCGGCAAGAGCGGCCTCTTCTCGTGCGCCCAGGCGAAGACGTGCGTCGGACCCGGCGGTCGCGTCATCGGAATCGTCCACGACGCGGCGGCCGCTTCGGCGCAACTCTTGACGCGCGCCGGTCTGGTGGACCACCTCGTCGAGGCCGATGCCACCGATGCGCTCGCGACCAGCGGCCGCGTCGAAGCGGTGGCTCCGCACCTCGCCGACGTCACGATCAACTGCGTCAACGTGCCCGGAACCGAACTCTGCTCGATTCTGTGCACGCGC
>JAFAQW010000039.1 GCA_019245995.1 Vulcanimicrobiota bacterium
CCCGCATGCCCATGCGCCTGACCGCATTGCGCGCCTTGAGCCCGATCGTGTAGTAGCGAACCTCTCCGCGCTCGCGCGCCGTCTGCTGCGCCTGCGAGATGACGTTGGAGTTGAACGCGCCGGCGAGGCCCTTGTCGGAACTGACGAGCACGATGCCCGTAGGCGCGCCGGCGCGTCCGGGGCGCATGAACGGATCGTCCACCGAAGAAACGGCGGAGATCAGATCCCGCAGCATCTCGGCGAGCGCCTCCGCATATGGGCGCGCGGCTTTTTGCGCCGCTTCGGCGCGCCGGATCTTCGCCGCCGCGACCTGCTTCATCGCCTTGGTGATCTGTTGCGTGTTCTTCAGCGATCTGATGCGATCGCGAAGATCTCGTACCGTCGCCACCTAGAAGCTCTTCGTGAACTCCGCGAGGGCCGCGTCCAGCCGTTTCTTGGTCTCGTCGGAGAGCTGGCCGCTCTCCGCGATGGCGGCCGGAATCTCCGGATGCTTGGCGTGCAGGAAGTCGATGAAAGCGCCCGCCCAGTTCTGCAGCCGCGAAGTGGGCACGTCGGTGACGAAGCCGCTCGTCGCGGCGTAGATGATGGCGACCTGATCCTCCATCGGTTGCGGCTGATATTGCGGCTGCTTCAGCAGTTCCGTGAGTTTTTCGCCACGCATCAGCTGGTTTTGAGTCGCCTTGTCGAGGTCGCTGGAGAGCTTGGCAAAAGCCGCCAGGTCGCGATACTGCGCGAGCTCGAGTTTCAATTGGCCCGCGACCGATTTCATCGCCTTCGTTTGGGCCGCTCCGCCCACGCGGGACACCGAAAGCCCGATGTCCACCGCCGGCCGAATGCCTTGAAAGAAGAGCGGCGGCGTCAAGTAGATTTGTCCGTCGGTGATTGAGATGACGTTGGTTGGAATGTAAGCCGAAAAGTCGCCCGCCTGCGTTTCGATCACGGGAAGCGCCGTGAGCGATCCTCCTCCCATGTCGTCGGAGAGCTTCGCCGCTCGCTCCAGCAGCCGCGAGTGCAGGTAGAACACGTCGCCGGGATAGGCTTCACGGCCCGGCGGCCGCCGCAGCAGCAACGACATTTCGCGATAGGACTGCGCGTGCTTCGTGAGGTCATCGTAGATGATCAGCACGTCTTTGCCCGCGTACATGAGTTCTTCGGCCATCGCGCAGCCCGCGAAGGGAGCCAGCCACCGCAGCGCCGCCGATTCCGAGGGGCTCACCGCCACGATCGTCGTGTACGCCAGCGCGTTTTTCTGCTCCAGGACCTGCGCGAGCGCCGCAACCGTCGAATTCTTTTGCCCGATGGCGACGTAGACGCAAAAGACGTCGCGACCGCGCTGGTTGATGATCGTATCGATCGCGATCGCGGTCTTGCCGGTGGAACGATCCCCGATAATGAGTTCGCGCTGTCCCTTGCCAATGGGGATGAGCGCGTCGATCGCCCGAATTCCCGTCTGCAGCGGCTGCTTCACCGGCTGGCGCTGAACGACGGTCGGCGCAATGTTCTCGATCGTCCGGAACCGCGCCGTTTCAATGGCGCCCTTGCCGTCTGTGGCTTGCCCCAAAGGGTTGACCACTCGCCCGAGCATGGCGTCGCCCACCGGAACGGACGCGATGCGTCCCGTTCGCCGAACACGATCGCCTTCTTTGATCTCGGCGTCTGAGCCCATGATGACGACGCCGACGTTGTCCTCTTCGAGATTCAACGCCACGCCCTGCAGGCCGTTGCTAAACTCGACGAGCTCCGAAGAGCGAACGCCGCGCAGTCCATAGATCCGTGCCAGGTTGGCCCCCACCTCGATGACGGTGCCGACTTCGTCTTCTTGGACTCCGGCGGTGAACTGCTCGATTTGCTGCTTGAGTATGCCCGCGATTTCGTCTGCGTTAATCATCTGTTCTCTTTCTTAAGCGTCTGTCAGAGTATTCACGCGCCCTGCGAAAGCTCGCGCGCGAGTGCTTCGAGCCGGCCGGCGACGCTGCCGTCGATCCGCCGATCTCCCATAATGAGCCGAATTCCCGCAATCAGCTCGGGATTGACTGCCTCGGCGACCTCGAACGTCTTGCCGCAGATCTGCTCGAGGCGTCGCACCAAATCGTGGTATTCGCTCGGTTCGAGCCGTCGCGCCGATTCGAGCGTTACGCGTTGCCGTCCCGCGGCTGTCCGTTGCAGTTCGAGATATTGCTCCAGAATCGCCGGAAGAAAAGATTCTCGTCGTTTGCGAACGAGCAATAAAAGCGCGTGTAACGCGACGGGATCCACCTTCCCGTCAAAGATCTGGCCCAGGACGCGCTCTTTATCGGGCCGAGCGATGACCGGGGCCACGAAGAAATCCCGGATCATTCCGGGCTGCATGAGCGCCTCGGATAGAAAGCCGAGATCCTCGCCTACGCGCTGGGCGACGTTCCGTTCGCCGGCCAGCATCGCGATCGCGACCGCGTAGCGTCGCGCCAGTTTCTGGTTAACCACGAAGCTCCCGTCCCAGCGAGTCGGCAACGCGCGCGATCAATCGCGTGTCGAGGGCGGTGCCCGCGCGGCGCGCTGCGTCCCCTCGGGCGAGCGATAATGCGCGTTCGAAAAGCTCCTCGCGCAGTTGCCGCCGCGCCGCGGTCCGGGCGCGTTCGAGTTCGCGGCCCGCGTTCGCCAGCGCGCGTTCGCCCGCCTCGACGGCCTCGTCGTGCAACGCCTGGCGCTCGTGCTGCGCGCGATCCTTCGCGCGCCCGACGATTAGGCCTGCATCCTGACGCGCCGTCTCGATCTCTGAGTGCAGCGTTTCGAGCGCGGCCTTCACTTCGTCGCGATGGCGCTCGGCTTCGGCGATCGCGCGATTGCTGCGCGCCTGCGCAGCCATGAATACCGGGAGCATCCACTTGAACCACATGAAGACGAGCGCGCCGATGAAGACGATCGACGACACGACTTGGCTCCAGACAGCGATCTGAAGATACACCTGGGTGGCCGTCACGGCGCGGCCTCCGGCAAAACGCGCGCGAGCATGACGTCGGCGACGGCGCGGGCGGCTGCGCCTTCGCCGGGGCGCGCTGCCTCGAGCTCGACGCGCGCCGTGCGCTGCGATTCTTCGATCGTCGCTTGGGAGCGCGCGGCGTACTGCGCGGCGATTGCGGCCGCTTCGTTCGATCCTTCCGCGCGAGCCACGGAGAGGAGATTCTCGGCTTCGCGACGCGCCTGCGCGCGAATCGCCTCGGCCTGTGCCCGCAGCTCACCGCCCTCGGCTTGGTAGCGGTCGTAGTCAGAGACGAGGCTGTTGATGTACTCCCGCCGCCGCCGGATCGCCGCGGCGACGGGCCGCAGAAAAACCACGTTCAACGCCGCGAAGAAGATCGCGAAGTTAATCAGCTGGACCACCAGAGTCCCGTCAATCGAAAGAAACGACATGCGGCCGCCGGAGCTACTTCACCAATGCCGACATGATGGCCGGAACCTTGGCCACAACGAGCAGGATGTAGAAGGATAGCGCGATCGCGATGAACGGCACCGCCTCCAAAACGCCCACGCCGAGGAACATGAACAGAAAGATGTTCGGGCGCGCCTCGGGCTGGCGCGCGATCGACTCCACAGCTTTTGACGCCACGGTGCCGTCACCGACGGCGGAGCCGAAGGCGACACCCGAGATGATGATGCCGAAGCAGAGGAGGGCCGCGGCGGCGATTAACGCTTCTGAACTCACTTAGTGTCCTTTCTAATGCTCGTCGGCCAGCGCCAACGACAGATAGACGATTGCAAGCAGGGTGAAGACGAACGCTTGGATCGTCCCGACGAAGAAGTTGAAAAACTGTATCAAAATCGGGACGACCGCGACGCCCACCGACAAATTGAAGAATCCGATGCTGATGCGAGCGACGATGATCGAGGTGATGATCACGAAGAGCAGTTCGCCGACGAAGATATTGAAAAACAGCCGAGCCGCGAGCGTGATGGGCCGCAGGATCTCGTCGAGGATATTGATGGGAAGCAGCGCAGCGAACGGCTTGAGCACGTGACCGAAGTACCCCAATCCCTTCTTGCGGAATGCAACCACTTGGATCATGCAAAACACCACGAGCGCCAAGGGCACGACCGTATTGAGATCCGCGGTCGGCGATCCCCCGAAGGGTAGGGCGAATGCCTTGAACGGCAGCATCCCGAACTGGTTCAGTAAGAAAATGAAGATGAACAGCGCCACGAAGAACGGGACGAAGGGCTCTCCGGCTTCGCCCAAGACGCTTGTCACCAAGTCCGCTATATAATTGAAGACCGCCTCGAGCACGACTTGTCGTTTCGTGACGTAGGGCGAACGATAACTCGCGCCGATCCACCCAAGCAACACCAACGACACCGCCATGACGAGCCAGGTCGTCATGATGGTGTCGGCATGAACCGCACCGATCACCGGTAGATGCCAAAGGATATGTTCGCCGATTTGTTCGTGCACGTTAATGGATCACTTAGGCTCGAGTCCGAAAGATTCGCAACGCCGACGCGGCGTACGTCGCGAGTGGGAAAAAGAAACCGAGTATAAACGGGCCAAGGGACCACCAGGGTCCACGGAGTGCTAACGCCGCGGCTACTATACTAAAGCCGGCGAGCCGCAGTAAACTACTTAACCCAAACGCGAGCCGGTTTCCGCTGTCGAGCAGGCGCTCGCTTCCATACATGAGCGCCAACATGTTGGCGATGCCGCAGCCGATTCCGGCCGCCACTGCGACCGCGGCATCCACGCGGCCAAACAGCAGCAGCGTTAGGACCGCGGCCGCTCCAACGCCACAGCACAGCGCTCCCACGCGGCGCCCCAGCCGCCGGAGATTGAAGTCCATCGGCCCCTCTAGTGAATGGAGCGGAGCATGAGGCGCAGCGCGGAGTAACCGCCGATCGCTGCGCCGAGCAGCAAACCGGCCGGCGTCAGCAATGGCTGATTTCGCCAGTTGGCCGCGGCGATACCCAGCAGAAGACCGGCGATCGCGGCGCCGGCGAAGGTGCTCCCGGCAACCAGGATGACGAGTCCGGCCTTCACGGAACCGCGCGGGCGCGCCGATCGGCCTGCAACGCCTTGAACGGCGCGGGATACGCGCCTCCCTGCAATCGCGCAACGAGCCAATCCACGATCCGCCGCGCGGCGTGGCCGTCACCGTAGGGATTGGCTGCGCGTGCCATCGCCGCGTAGGCGTCGGAATCGCCCAACAGTTGGCGCGTCGCTTCTACGATCTGCCGCTGATCGTGCCCAACGAGTCGAAGCGTTCCGGCACGCAATCCTTCGGGCCGCTCGGTCTCTTCACGCATGACCAACACCGGCTTGCCGAGGCAGGGGGCTTCCTCTTGCAGCCCGCCGGAATCCGTGAGCACGAGCGTGGACGCCTTTACCGCGGCGACCATCTGCGCGTAGTCGATCGGCTCGACGAGCACGGCGCGGGGCAAGTCGCCCAATACGTCGTGGGCGATGGGGGCCACGCGAGGTGATGGATGGACCGGCCAGTAGAGTTGCGGCCGCTGTGGTAATGCCACGACGGCGTGCAACGCCTCGCAAATCTGCGACATGTACGCGTGATTCTCACGGCGGTGCGCCGTGACGAGGATCACCGGCAAGTCGGGGTCGAGGCTGTCCCAGCGGGCCGGCGCCGGCAGATCGTCGCGAGCGGCCGTTTGCGCAAAGGCATCGATCACCGTGTTGCCGGTAACGACGATCTCGTCCGCCCCAACGTTTTCCTCGAGCAGACGCCTGCGGGCGAGTTCCGTCGGAGCGAAATGGAAAGAGGCGAGCGCACCGGTCAGACGACGGTTCATCTCCTCCGGATAGGGCAGCCACCGATTGCCGGTGCGCAGCCCGGCTTCGACGTGCCCGACGGGCACGTGCCGATAGAACGCGGCGAGCGCCGCGGCGGTACTGGTCGTCGTATCGCCGTGCACGAGCACGACGTCCGGACGCGCATCTTCCAGCACGCTCTCCATTCGCACTAACACGCGCGTCGTGATCTCCGTGAGCGTCTGATCTTCCGTCATCACGTCGAGATCGTAGTTCGGAGCGATGGAAAAGAGCGCCAACAGGTCGTCGAGCATTTGCCGGTGCTGTGCGCTGACGCACACGAGATCGTCGATACCGGGATGATCGCGTAGCGCTGTGACCACGGGGGCCATCTTGATGGTGTCCGGGCGCGTTCCGAAGACGCTCATCACGCGCAGGCGCTCGCTCATCGCAAAGACTTACGCGTGGCGAAAGGCGTGAGTAAACTCGCCCGAAAATGCGAGAGCTACCGCACCCAATACGAAGCACACCGCATACAGCAGCAACACGGCCTGGCGCACGTTGAGGCCGAAGCGAAAGATCAACTGATGGTGGAAATGGCCGCGATCGGCCTCGGTGATGCGTTTACCCGTCGTTGCTCGCCGAACGATCGCGGCCGCCGTGTCGAGCACCGGCAACGCCAGGACGAGCAGCGGGACGACGACGCTGATCGCGATAGCCGTCTTGCTGGCCCCGATGATCGACACCGTCGCAAAGACGTAGCCGATGAAGAGCGAGCCGGCATCGCCTAAGATGATGCGGGCCGGGTTGAAGTTCGACGGAAGGAATCCCAGCGCGGAGCCTGCGAGCGCCACCACGACGAGCGCCACGAGCGGATTGCCGTGGACCACTGCGATCATGAAGAGAAAGAGGCTGGAGATCGCCGTCACGCCGGCGAGCAGTCCGTCCAAGCCATCGAGGAAGTTGATGGCGTTCATCATGCCGACGTACCAGAGAAGCGTCAACGGCACTTGCACCCAAATCGGGAAATCGATCCAGTTCGTTCCCGGATTGTGGTCGAACGGGTTGTTGACGCCTGGAATGATGAAGCCGTAGAGCATGGAAATCAGCGCGACGAGGACCTGCGCGACGAACTTGTTGCGGGGCCGCATCTGCATCGCGTCATCCCAGATTCCGACGCCCAAGATCAGAAAACTGCCGAAGAGCAGCCCAACGAGGCGATGAACGTCCTCGCCGAGCGATACCGCCAGCACGGCAAACAACGCAAAGGCAAACCCCAAGAAGACGGCGATGCCGCCGACGCGCGGCTTGGGCGTCGCGTGCATGCGACGATCGGCGCCGTCGTCGTCCACGATTCCCAGACGAAGCGCGAGGCGCACGATCAACGGGGTCGTCAGCGCGCTCACTCCTACGGCGAGGGCGAATGCGGCCGCGTAGAGGACGCCGATGCCGACGTGCTGCGCGTTCACGCCCGCACCGCCTCCAGCGTCGCATAGTGCACGAGGGCGACGCCCGCCTCCGCCAATAACTGGCTCGCCACCGGATCGGGGTACGGCTCGTCGTAGACGATCTTCACCACGCCGGCGCTGATCAGCAGCTTCGAGCAGTTCACGCACGGCTGATGGGTACAGTAGGCCGTCGCATGCTGCAGGCTCACGCCGTGCAACGCGCCTTGCACCACGGCGTTGGCTTCGGCATGGGTAGCCCTCAAGCAGTGATCGTTGACCAAGGTACAGCCCACTTCGGTGCAGTGAGCGACGCCGCGCGGCGCGCCGTTATAACCGGTCGTCAGAATTCGATGGTCGCGCATCAACACGCAGCCGACAGCGGCACGAGGGCACGTCGCTCGAGTGCTCACCGTGTGCGCGACTTGCATGAAATACTCGTCCCATCCAGGGCGCATGTCTAGTTGTTAGTAAAGCCCGACCGTCCGACCTTTGCCACGGCGCTTTCGTTTACGGGACGTCGAATCGTGACGTGAGCTCGCGCACGCGGCCGCGCAGCACGTCGATCTTCTCCCGTCGCGCGACGTCTTCGAACCCGTCGCAAATGATGCGCGCAACTTCGTGGCACTCGTCCGCGCCGAAGCCGCGTGACGTGATCGCCGGCGTACCGAGGCGAATGCCGCTCGCGACCATCGGCTTTTGCTGGTCGAACGGAATCGCGTTCTTGTTCACCGTAATGCCGAGCTCGTCCAGGTATTCCTCGACCGCCTTGCCGGTGAGGCCCTTCACCGAAACGTCGACGAGCATCAAGTGCGTGTCGGTACCGCCCGCGACGAGCCGCAATCCGGCGCGCGTGAACTCGTCGGCCATCGCGCGCGCGTTCTCGACGACCTCGCGCTGATAGGTTGCAAACTGCGGTTGGAGCGCTTCGCCGAAGGCCACGGCCTTCGCCGCGATCGTATGCATGAGCGGGCCGCCCTGGATGCCCGGGAAGACGCTCTTGTCAAGCGGCGACGCCCACCGCTGCGTGCAGAGCGCGAAGCCTCCGCGCGGCCCTCGCAGCGTCTTGTGCGTGGTCGAGGTGACGAAGTCGGAGAGGGGAACGGGCGAAGGATGCAATCCCGCCGCGACCAGGCCCGCAATGTGGGCGAAATCGACGAGCAAGGCCGCGCCTACTTCGTCGGCGATTTCTCGAAATGGGGCGTACTCCATCGTCCGTGGATAGGCGCTTGCGCCGGCGACGATCATTTTCGGCTTATGTTCGCGCGCGAGCGCGCGCACTTGATCGAAATCGATCAGCTCCGAATCTCGTTTCACGCCGTACGCGACGGCGTTGTAGAGCTTGCCTGAGAAACTGACCTTCGTTCCATGCGTCAGGTGTCCGCCGTGCGCGAGGGACATTCCTAAGACGGTGTCGCCGGGCTGCAGCACGGCCATGAAAACCGCCATGTTGGCCTGCGCCCCGGAATGCGGCTGAACGTTCGCGTGCTGCGCGCCGAAGAGTTGGGTGAGGCGATCGATCGCAAGCGTTTCGGCGACGTCAACCCACTCACAACCGCCGTAGTAACGTTTTCCGGGATAGCCCTCCGCGTATTTGTTGGTCATCACCCCGCCCATGGCTTCCCGAACGGCCTTGCTCGCGTAATTCTCCGACGCGATGAGCTCGAGGTTCTCTCGTTGCCGCCGTTCCTCGCCGGCGATCGCAGCAAAGACCTCCGGGTCCTGGCTTTCTATGCGGGTCGTCGCAAGCGTTTCCACGAGTCCCGCCTTCGACCTAACCGCCCGGCGGCACTCCAACGAGGTCGCCGGGAGTGCGAGCGTCGGTGACCTCGCCACGCTCCAAATCCCGCAGCGTACGGGAACGCTGCTCGTTGCCGAACTCGAAGAGTTGGGCGACGCGATACGCGTGCCGGCCGCCGTCGAACGGCGTCTCGAGAAAGATCTCGAGCATCCGTTCGACCATCTCCCAACCGCTCAGCCGCTCCGAAAACGCGAGAACGTTCGCATCGTTATGACGCCGCGCCAACTCCGCGGAATACGGTTCGCTCACGGCTGCGCAACGAACCCCCGGCACCTTGTTGGCTGCCATGGCGATGCCGAGGCTCGAACCGCACACGACGATGCCGCGCTCGGCCTGCCCCGTCGCGACCGCCTCGCCGACGACATAACCGTATTGCGGATAGTCTACCGGCGTGGCGTCGTGCGTTCCGAAATCCAGCACGTCGTGGCCGCGGTCGCGCAGAATCTGCGCGATGCGATCCTTGTATTCGAATCCGGCGTGATCCGCGCCAAGGGCGATCTTCATAGTTGCATCGAACCTCCAAGGCGATGAAGTTTGCCTGTGCGAGCGGGGCGTTCGATCGCGCGATTGCGTCCGCGGAACTCACGCAGCTGGAGTTTTTGGAAGTGTGTGCGCATCAACTCGCTTGCGACGGCGTCGTTTTGGACGTGCGCCATTTTCCTCGCACCGACGACGACTACCTCGCGCAGATCAAAAAGCTAACGACCGATTGGGGACTGACGATCGCGGCGCTGAGCGACGCAACATTCTTTACCGCGACGCCGGAAGTCATGGACGCAACGCTCAGCCAGGCGCGAGCGCTCGGAGCGCCGCTCGTGGCGGCGCCGCTCGGACGGCCGTTGGAGGGTTCCTGGAGCGAGCAGTTGGAGCGTCTGGACGCCGCCACGTCCCGGGCAAAGACGGCGAACGTTACGCTCGCCGTCCGCAACGCGCCCGACACCTTCGTCGTCGGCACGCACGACTATCGGCGCGCCGCCAAAGAGGCGGACTCGGCATGGTTGCGCTACGGTCCCGAGCCGCAAACGCTGGAAGCCGGCAGCGACGTAGGTACGTTGCGCAACAATACGGTGCTGCTCTGGAGCGACGTCGCAACGCAAACGCAGCGCAGCATCGCCGAAACGGCAAGCGTCTTCCGCCGGTTCCTCGGCTACCTCGCGCTCGATCACAAAGATTGCGCCGCGGATGCCGACGCGATGATCGCCGGCGTGCGACAATGGCGCGCGGCCATGGCGAGCACCGAATAAAAACTCAACCGCACTACAAGCGTCTGCGCACGCGGTCTTCGAACCTGCGTTCTCGCAGGTGGGTGCGGCCCGGCCGCCGGCTCCGGCATCGATTGTGCTGCGCCGAAGCCTCGCCACCGGAGCTGATGCTCCCGATGTACTTCCAGTCGGTTCGGTACCTTCGTGCGCTGCGCGCTAGGCGCAGTCGAGCCTCTCTACCGTACCATCGCCGTCAAGCGGCAGGCGGCGCGCCGAGGAAGGGTCCGGCAATGCTGCCAAGCCTAGCCGTCCGATGAGCGCACTGCAGGTGACGGTTACTCCGATGGAACTGCCGCTCGTTCACCCCTTCAAGATC
>JAFAQW010000033.1 GCA_019245995.1 Vulcanimicrobiota bacterium
AGCGCGCAGCCGGTCGCGCGGCCGCCTGTCTTCCAAGATTCAACGGCGCCCACGACGCTGCAGCCTTCCGAGAGTCCGCGGCGTTCCTCGAAGGGCTGGATGTACGAGGCGCAGCTCTATGGCAACGACGCCTCGGTCTACCATCGCAAGGGCTTCACGTTGACATTCTTGGAGAAGCTCTTCAAGTTCCTGAGCGTGCCGAAAGGCACCAAAGCGACTCCCGACGGTTGGTGGTATGTCGCCAACAGCATCTTTTACGACGTGCTCGTTTACCGCTCGACGCCGGACGGGCCCAAGGGGCCGGTGCAGTTCCTCCAGGATCGCGGCGAAATTCCCGTGGGCGTCGACATGACGGCGGACCGGGAGCTCGTCGTGGTTGCCAACTCGACGACGGCGCTCGGGGGCCCCGGCAGCATCAGCGTTTACCTCAGTCGCAAGGCCCATCGCTCCCGCCTGCTGCGTTACGGCAGCACCGCGCTCACCGGTTTCGGGGTGGCGCTCGATCCCGCACAAAACTGCTATTTCAGCTTTAACCAGCTCGGTATCGTCGGCGGCTCCATCGTCGAGTTTCCGAAGTGCAACGGAACGGGAACCCTGGTCGTGACCGCGATAACGTCGGCAGGGGGCCTGACCTTCGACAAAGCCGGGAATCTGTATTATATCGATCAGGCTTCCGGCATTTACAAGTGTGCCGGCACGTCGGGCTGCCGTTTGTTTTCGACGGGTTACATCGTGCCGTTGAACTTGAACTTCGACAAGCACCAAAAACATCTCTGGGTTGCCGACGGCGGGGGCTTCATCGACGCAGTCGATCCTGCCAGCGGAAAGATTCTCTCGCGCACCGTTCCGCTCGGCGGTCCCCCGTTCGCAGTTGCGCCCTCTCCGGGAGGCTAATCTCGATTTCGGCGCGCTCCTGAAGCAGTTCAGGGCGCGCGCCGGACTCTCGCAACAGATGCTCGCCGATCGCGCGTTGATCAGCGTGCAGGCCGTCAGCGCGCTCGAGCGCGGCTACCGCAAGGTGCCGTATCGTGAAACGCTGGAGCGGCTTGCCGACGCCCTTGGCCTCGACGATCGCCAAAAGGCGCTGCTGGAGCTCTCGGCACGGAAAGCCCGCGGCATTCGCGCCTTGCAGCGGACGACGTGGGTGCACAACAACCTCCCCCGGCAACTCACACCGCTGGTCGGACGCGAGTCCGTCGTGAAGACGATCGCTCAACTCGTCACCGAGGTCCCGCTGGTGAGCATCGTGGGTCCGGGCGGCGTCGGCAAGACGCGCGCCTCCATCGCGGTCGCAGAACGGCTCCTCGATGCCTTCGGGGCCGGTGCCTGCTTCGTTGATTTCGCTCCGCTCACCGAATTTTCGTCGGTGGAACAAACCATCGCGGGGGCGCTGCGCGTGCAAGAGACCGGAAGCGGCTCTCTCCTGCAGACGTTGTGCACCTACTTGGCCGAAAAGCAGCTGTTGATTTTGCTCGACAACTGCGAGCACGTCGTCGGCGACGTGCGGAGAATTGCGGGAGCGCTGCTCCGCGAATGTCCGCGGATCGCAGTCTTGACGACGAGCCGCGAGCCCGTGCAGATCACGGGCGAGCACGTGTATCGCATTCCACCCCTCGACGTTCCACGCTCGGGCGAGATATCTCCGGAAGAGGCGCTCTCCTACGGGGCCGTGGCGCTCTTTGCCGAGCGCGTTTCCTCCGCCGACGCGCGGTACGAGCTGCAGGCTCCGGACGTCGCGCCCATCGTGCAGATCTGCCGCACACTCGACGGATTGCCGCTGGCAATCGAGCTTGCGGCCGCGCGCGCGACCGCTCTTTCCCCCTCTGAAATTTCCGCGCGTCTCAATGAGGTCTTTACGCTCCTGCAATCGGGCGGGCACGGCGTCCCTCGCCACGAAACGATGCGCGCCGTCATCGATTGGAGTTACGCGCTGCTCTCGAACCGGGCGCGTGCGCTCTTCGATCGGCTCTCGATCTTCTCCGGTGGATTCACACTCGGATCGGCGACGGCGGTCTGCGCGGACGGAGATCTCGCCGCGGACGACATTTTCGACGCGCTCACCTCGCTCATCGCCCAGTCGCTCGTAATGACCGAGTTTGCCGGCGGAGCGTCACGTTATCGTTTGCTGGAGGTGACGCGACAATACGCCCTCGACCGCTTGGAGCTGCGCGGCGAGCGGCACGCGGCGGCCCGGCGTCACCTCTTGGCCTGCGTCTCGCTGGCCGAGCGGCTCGATCGCGAATGGTACACCGCCGACGAGAGCGCCTGGTTCGCCGCGGCGCAGGCCGATCTCGATAACTGTCGCGCGGCGCTTCGCTGGGCAATCGGCCAGCGGTACGACCCGGCCGGGGGGTGCCGCCTGACGGCGGCGCTCGCGAGAGTTTGGTATTCTCTCGCTCCGTCGGAGGGACGTCGTTGGACGGAGGCCGCGCTGGAGGCCGATTCGGAATCCTCCGACGCCGTTCGCGCGCTGCTCTACATCGCCACGGCCGAGTTGAGCGCGGCACTGGGAGAGTACGCGCCCTCACTACGCGCCGCCGAACGCGCGCTGTCGTTGCGCGACGCGTGCGATGACGTACAGGTCGCGCGGTCGCTGCAAGCAGCGGGCAGCGCACGGAGCGCGTTGGGCGACGTGGAAGAGGGCGAGGATCTGCTCGACGAGGCGCTCGAGATCGCGCGGCGGCTGCGCAACGCGCGCCTGGAAGCGCTCGTGCTCGGCGACTTGGGCACCGCCCGCAGCCGTGCCGGCGACGTTGACGGAGCGCGGGCGCTCTACGCACAGGCGTTGTCGCTTTACCTCGAGTTACATTTGGAACGTCCCGCAGCGTCAATCGCGGGAAACCTCGCCGAGGTTCAGTTTGCGGCGGGCGATGCGGCCGCCGCGTTGCAACGCGCGAACGAAGCGCTCATCGGACACGAACGAACGCACAATCCGCGTTCCGCGGCGAACGATCTCGGCAACATGGCGGCGTATTCCGTGGCGCTGGATCGCTTCGACGACGCTCGCTCGTACGCGGCGCAGGCGCTTTCGATCGCGCTCGAAGTCAAAGCCACGGTCCTCACCCTCTACATCCTGCAACATCTCGCGGCCGCAGGCGCTCTGCAACCGAGAAGTTCGCGCTGTCAGGAACGCGCCGCCGTGCTTCTCGGCTACGTGGATTCGCGCTTGGAATCGTTGAATGCCGGACGCGAATACACCGAGCGTCAAGAGTACCAGCGAATTCTCGCTGCTCTACAAGATCGCTTCGGCGACGAATTGGCCCCACTGCTGGCGCGGGGCGCAACCTGGAACACGCAGCGCGCGCTTGCCGCCGCTGCCGACCTTTAGCTTCGCTGTGGGCCTTCTGCTACGCGGCGCCCTCCGAGGTAGGTCGCGAGGACCTGCGTTTGCATGATCTCTTCCTGCGGCACGGTCATCCAATCGCGGTCCATCACGACGAAGTCGGCGTACTTGCCGGCTGTGATAGAACCGATGATTCGCTCTTGGAAGTTCGCTCGTGCGGCCCAGATCGTCATGGATGCCAAGGCTTCGCGCCGCGTCATCCGTTGCTCGGGATACCATCCACCCGGGGGCTGGTTCGCTTCGTTCTGACGCGAGATTGCGGCATGGAACGTTCGCAAGGTGCTGACCGCCTCGACGGGCGCATCGGTCCCATTCGCAATCGTCACGCCGGTGTCGAGCAGCGTGCGCCAGGCGTATGCTCCCAAAAGGCGCTCGCGGCCCAGTCGCTCCTCCGCCCATCCCATGTCGCTGATCTGGTGCGTCGTCTGCATCGAAGGAACGATTCCCGATCGCGCCAGCCGCGGTACGTCGTGTGGCGAAATGACCTGCACGTGCTCGATGCGCAAACGCGTCTCGGCCCCCGCCGCGGTTCGGCGTAGCGCGTTTTCGTAGGCCTCCAACACCATGCGGTTTCCGCGGTCCCCGATCGCGTGGACCGCCACTTGAAAGCCGTTGCGAATGGCGGTTTCGGTGACCGCTTCGATGTGCGCTTGCGGCGTGACGATGAGCCCGCTATTCGAAGGATCGTCGGAGTATGGCGCCAGCAGTGCCGCACCGCGCGAACCTAGCGCTCCGTCCGCGTACATCTTGATGGCGCGCACCCACAGCCGACCGCCGTACGCGCCCTCGAGGGGACCGCTCCGCAGGTGCGCGGCGATCAACGCTTGGTCGTCGGAAAGCATGGCGTAGTTGCGGATCGTGTACTCGTCACGCCGCAGCAACTCCATGTGGGCCGCGAGCACGGCATCGTTCGTCCCGGGCTCTCCAACGGCGGTCAGCCCGAAGCGGTTGCATTCCGCGATCGCCACGCGAATCGCGCGGACGAGTTGCGCGTGCGACGGCGGCGGGATCTTGTCGTAGATGAGGCTCTGCGCGGCGTCCACGAATACACCCGTGGGATTCCCGTGGGCGTCGCGCAGAATGCGCCCTCCGGGCGGATCGGCGGTGTGCGCCGTAACGCCGGCAATCGCGAGCGCGCGCGCATTGGCAAGAACGGCATGACCGTCAATGCGCGAAAGCGCGACGGGGCGATCGGGTATCGCCGCGCTCAGTGGCTCGTGCGTCGGAAAGGCGGCACCGGGCCACAAGTTCTGATCCCATCCGTGTCCCAAAATCCAGGGATCGCGGTTCTTGAGCGCCGCCCCGGCGGTGCGCGCGACGGTCTCTTCGAAGGAACGCAGATGCGTGAGGTCCACCTCCGCGAGATCGAGCCCGACGTTGGTCA
>JAFAQW010000034.1 GCA_019245995.1 Vulcanimicrobiota bacterium
CCTGAGCTTGTCGAAGGGCGACGTCACCGCGCACGTCCACTAAAAACGTCGCGTTCAGAAAGTGCAAGTCGCCGTCGTAACTCTCGCTGACGTACGCGAGCTCGTGCACGACCGCGCGACAGCCCGTCTCCTCCAAGAATTCGCGCACGACCGTTTCGCGCAACAGCTCGCGGGGCTGCTGTCGGCCGCCCGGTAAATTCCATAGTGGCACGGCGTGATTCGGATAGCGCGACGCCACGAGCAATACGCGGCCGTCACGAACGGCCAATCCCGTTGCCAGATGAATCAACCGTTCGACTCGTCAAGAGTGCGCCACGCTAGGGCGCGGCGGACGCGCTGTGCATGGCGACGAAACAGAATGCGATATGGTATGGGCCCATCGGATCCGCGCTGCGGTCTGCGCCGGCATTGCCGCATGGCCTCTTGGATGCGCCGCTAACGACAGACAAACCTACGATGCCGTGGACATGGTTCGCGCAGCATTCGATCGCCACGCCGTCGTAGCGCTCGGTCGCGCGGAAGGAACCGGCAACGAGACGGAATTCCGGCTCATCGCGCGCCTTTTGGGCGACCGTCGTCTCAGAGGGCGCATCAACGACGTCGTCATCGAATGCGGCAATTCACGCTATCAACCGCTGCTCGACCGTTACGTATTCGGCGGAACCGTCAGCAGGCGCCAGGTTCAGGTGGTGTGGCGGAAGACCACGCAGATCTTCGGGTGCGAAGCCGATCGCACGACGCAGATGCTCGTCGACTTCGTGCGAAGGCTTAATGACAAGAAGAAGCAGCCTCGCCTCCGGCTCTTGGCTGCAGATCCGCCGATCGAATGGGCCGCGATCCATAGTCGCGCTCAGTTCGATTCCTTTCTTTCGCGCCGCGACGAAAGTGCCGCAAACGTGATTGAAACTCAGGTCCTACGAAAGCAGCGGAGGGCATTGGTCATTATCGGAGGCGCGCATCTCACTAGACGGCCAAGCGTTGGATCCGGCACGACGATAACGATGCTGCTGGAACGAAAGCAGCCCGATGCTACGTACGTCGTTTATGACGTTGAAGACTGGTCCCCGTTCAGTAAAGATATTCGCGCTTTGGTCGCATCGTGGAAGAGCCCGGCGATCGTGCCGGTCGCGGGAACGGCGCTTGGCCGACAAGGCGGCGAAACGATCACCGCTGGAGACACGATGTTAAAGGTTGGTTCCAAGTGGCTCTCCGTGAAGAACGAGTATCCGGGCAATACGCTCGCCCAGCTCTTCGATGCCGTGCTGTACTTGGGGCCGGCTCAACGTCTTCGGACTGTCGAACTGAAGGAGCCCACCGATCAGCCATACGCACGCGAGTTACAGCGCATTCGGTCACTGGCAATGGGCTCCGCGCCGGAGGCATCGGTGAAGCGCCCGTAAGCAGCGCAGGGTCACACGGTCGCCTCGATCGCGCTCAGCGTCCGCGTCGCCGTGGTTTCCCACGGAAATCCGGCCGCGCGAAGCGGTCCGCGCCGCCGCAGTTCGGCGGCGTAGCCGGAATCCTCGATGACGCACCGGATTGCCGCCGCCAAAGCCGGCGCATCGCCGGGCGGGACGTAGCATGCCGCGTCGCCGGCCACTTCGGGGATCGCGGAAGCACTCGCCGCAACGACGGGCGCGCCGTAACTCATCGCCTCGAGCACGGGTAAGCCGAAGCCTTCGTAGCGCGATGGAAACGCCAGCAACGCACAGGCGCGATACAGTGCGGCCAACGTGTCGTCGTCCACGTGACCGAGCGCAACGACGCGCGGCCCGGAAGGTACGCTCAGCGCTTCAATTCCAGACGTTACGACCAATGAGAGGTCCGGCCGCACCTCCGTGGCGAGCGCCATCGCCGCCAGCAGGGTGTCGAAGCCCTTCCGGCGCTCCGGCGTGCCGACGTAGAGCACGAAGGGCCGCAGCGCGTCGAGATCGATCGAGACCGGCTTGGGCGCACGCGGTGGGCTGACGCCGGGCGGAATCGTTAGGAGCCTCTCCGGTGCGATCCGCAGCTCCCGCGCGAGCTCTTGTCGAGCGAACTCCGAGACCGTAATCAAGGCCGCGCACCGCTCTGCGGCGGTGCGGAAAATTGCTTGGGTCTCCGGCGCGTAGCCGCGCAACACGAAGTTCGAGGCGTCGTGCAGCGTCGCGGTCGCAGGCAAAATAAAGTTCGTCCAACTGCAACCGTTAAACGGAAACCACAGCGCATCGAGCCGCGCGCGCCGATGATAGCGGCGAGAAACGATTCGATAGCGCCCTTCGACCTCACGAAGATACCGCTGCCGAACCGTCACCGTGTGCCATTCCGGAACGATCAACACGACCTCGACGCGATTGCGCTCGCGCCGCCACCACACGCGCAAGATCTCCCGAAGATACCGTCCGATGCCGCGACGGTCGCCCGGAAGATTCCACGCGTCAACGCCGACTCGGATCACGTAGCCACGCTGC
>JAFAQW010000053.1 GCA_019245995.1 Vulcanimicrobiota bacterium
AGATGATCCAGCATGATGGTCCCCGCGACGTCGCCGATGCCGCCGGCGTTGTTGGGATCCGTGACATCCCGCGCGCCGCGCGATTTGCGGCCCTTCGCGATCTCAGCGTCCGCGGCAATCCGCCACGTGCGTCCGGGCGACTCCGTCTGCGCCATCGGCGCAACGCCGATCGTGCCGGAGCCTATCCCGTCGAGCAGCTCGTCGATCTTTTGCGGTGTCAGATCGTAGACGAACTCGAGGTTGATCTGGCCGCAGGTCGCTCGATCACACGCCGCCAGACACTCGACCTCTTCATACGACAGGGTTCCGTCGTCCGTGGTCTGCAGGTGGCCGATTCCGAGTCGCTCGCGCGCGTAGGCCATGACGTCTTCCGCGCCGTTGATGCTGCACGCCAGCCCGCGACAGATCTGCAGCATGTACTTTCCCACCGGCCGCCGATAGAGTAGCGAGTAGAACGACACGGCGCCCTCCACTTCGGCCGGCGTAATGCCGAGCATCTCGGACGTCGCGTTCATCGCTTGCGGGCTAACGAAACCTTCGTGCTTCTGAAACAAATGCATGATGGGCAGCAGCGCGGAGCGCTTGTGCTCGTATTGCGCGATCAGGCGATCGCATTCAGGACGGAGCCGCTCGAGCAACCCCGGAAAGTCTCTCTCCCGTTCTGTCATTTGAAATTTCTTTGCGAGGCGAAAAAAACAGAACTCATCGGTCGACCTCTCCGAAGACTGGGTCGAGCGAGCCGATCATCACGACGAGGTCCGCGATCAGGTTGCCGGGCCCGATGCCCTTGAGCGCCTGAAGGTTGTAGAGGCTCGCCGGACGCGTGCGCATGCGATAGGGACGGTTTTCGCCGTTGCTGACGATGTAGTAGCCGAGTTCGCCGCGCGGTCCCTCGACGGCCTGATACACGTCACCGGGCGGAACGCGAAAGCCCTCGCTCATGAGCTTGAAGTGGTGGATCAACGCCTCCATCGAGAGCGCGATCGTCTCTTTCGGCGGCGGCGCCACCTTGGGATCGTCGATCATGACGGGACCCGGCGCGTCGAGTCGCTTGCGGCACTGTTCGATGATGCTCATGGCTTGATCCATCTCGTCGAGTCGCACCAGGAAACGCGCGTAGGCGTCGCCCTCCGTACGCGTGGGAACGTCGAACTCGTACGTCTCGTAGCCGCTATACGGAAACGCCTTGCGCACGTCGTAGGCGATGCCGCTGGCGCGCAGGCTGGGGCCGGTGACGCCCCAAGCCACCGCCTCTTCTGCCGAAAGCCCGCCGACGTCGATGGTGCGATCCTGGAAAATGGGGTTGGCTTGCAGCAGCCCGCGCAGTTCGCGCATGCGTCCCGGAAATTTGTCGATCAGCGCGTCGAGTTGTGCGAGGTAGCCGTCGGGGAGGTCGCCGTTGAGGCCACCGACGCGCACGTAGTTCGGATGCATCCGCGCGCCGCCGGCGGCTTCTTGCAAATCGAGAATGTTTTCGCGTAGGTCGAAGCAGTAGAAAAAGACGGAGATCGCCCCTAGGTCGATGCCGTGCGTGCCGAGCCATACGCAGTGCGAGGCGATGCGCGTGAGCTCCATCTGCAGCACACGCACGATCTGCGCCCGTTGCGGAATGCGCTCCGTGATGCCGAGCAGTCTTTCGACCGCGAGCGCGTAGCAGAGGGCGTTTGATTCCGGCGCCAGATAATCCATGCGCTCGACGAGCGTCTGCGCCTGCGTCCAGAAGAGCCCTTCACAGCTCTTTTCGATTCCCGTGTGGAGATAGCCGATCTCGGGATCCACTTTGACGACGTTCTCGCTCTCGATCTCGAGAACGAGCTGCAGCACGCCGTGCGTCGACGGATGCTGCGGCCCCATCGAGAGCACCATCGTGTTTTCCGTTTGGCTCACGATCTCGGGCGCAGGAAGCACCGACGACGACGTCACTGCTCGCGCGCCCGCCGCACTTCTTCTTGCAACGCTTCGAGTGTTCGTCCCGCGGGCGGCGTGCCGGCGATCACGTTGCTCTTCCCGGCGAAGGCCGGGCGGGGCGAGCGTTCGCGCGCGGGTCCTCGCATCGGATAGTCCTTGCGCAACGGATGACCTTGCCAATCGACGGGCATCTGAATGCGGCGGAGATCGGGATGGCCGTCGAAGACGATGCCGTAAAGATCGTAGACTTCCCGTTCGGCCCAATCCGCCGCCTTCCAAAGGTCCGTCGTCGAGGGCAGATGGGCGCCGTCCTCTACGCCGCAGAGAACCCGCAATCGCCGCGGCGTTCCGACTTCCGGCACGCTTGCAGCCAATGGACTCAGCGCGAGCAAATGATAGACGACGTCGAAGCGCGGCGTACGGCGCAAGTAGTCCACGGCGCCGAGGTCGAGCAGCATCGCGTAGCCGTCGCGCTTGTGCGCCTCTAAGACGCCGCGCAAGTCGGCCGGTGCAACGCGTTCGATGACGGCGTCGTCGATCGCCGGTCGAAGGGCGGGCGGATCGATCGCCGCACCGGACAGCGGCGGCTTCTGCGTGCTAGGCATGGGTCGGAACGAGTCGAGAGTTAGGCTGAAGCCACAACGCCACCACGGCCTCCCTCGCGGATCTGCTGCTGAATGAGATTGACGGCGTAAAGCAGTCCGTCGGGAGTCGGGGGGCACCCGGGTACGTACACGTCCACCGGAACGATCGTGTCGATGCCTTGAATGACCGCGTAGTTGTCAAACATGCCGCCGGAGCTGGCGCACGCGCCCATTGAGATGACCCACTTCGGGTCGGCCATCTGATCGTACAGACGTTTCACCACCGGCCCCATCTTCTGCGCGACGCGCCCCGAAACGATCATGAGATCCGCCTGTCGCGGCGAGCTGCGGAACACCTCAGAGCCTAACCGCGCGATGTCGTACTCGGAAGACGTGACGCTCATCATCTCGATCGCGCAACAGGCCAACCCCATCGTGAGAGGCCAGACCGACGAGCTCTGCGCCCAGCGTGCGACGTCATCGAGGCGGGCCAGCATGAAATGGCCGGGGCTCACCGTCATCCCGTCACCGCCAGACGAACCCGCCCTTTTTCCATACGTAGGCATAACCGATCGCCAAGACAATGATAAAAACGATCATCTCGAGCAACCCGAAGACGCGTAGCGCGCGCAACTGCACGGCCCAGGGGTAAAACGACGCCGCTTCCAC
>JAFAQW010000082.1 GCA_019245995.1 Vulcanimicrobiota bacterium
AGGGTACGCGAGCGAGCAAGACCAACGGACCAAAATCGTAGGGCGGCAGCGGCGCCGGCGTGACGCGCGCGGGATCGAGCCGATACGCCTCGCTCGCATTAACGGCATGTTCGCAGCGATGCAGCGGCTCGTAACGGTACGGATCGACTCGCCGATCCACCGCGACGCCGGCGCAGTAGAAGTCGGCGAAATCGTAGAGCTGGCGCCACGGCGCCGCCGCGCCGAGGCGACTGAGGTCGCGCAGCGCCGCCAATGCGATGAGCGCCGTGACCACAACGGCGGCGAGCGCCATCATCGAGCGGCCGCGCATCTCGCCACACTAGGGGCTGCACTAAAGTGAGTCCTGCATTTCTTAGTCGCGCCTCTTGCGATTTGCATCCGTATGCGTTATAACAGGTGCCACGGAAGGAGTTATGGGTGTGACTCTTTGCATGGACGCAACGTCGTTGCGTCGCGATTCCCTTGTCGCGGAATACTGGTATCTCTGCCGCCGCGCCGCGCGCCGTTTTCTGCGCCGTGGACTCGACCGGGGAGATCTCGAGCAAATCGGCGCGATAGGCTTGCTGAAGGCCATCGATCGGTATGATTCGTCGGAGAGCACGCCGTTTGCGGCCTATGCGTGGATCATGGTGCTCGGCGAACTCATGCATTACGTGCGCGACGGCGAGCGGCTCGTGCGCGTACCGCGCTCGGTCAGGGAACTGGAACGGCGTTGGACGGCTGCCGAGCGGGCGCTTTGGACCGGCCTCGGCCATCGTCCCACGGACGACGAGATCGCACGAGACATCGGCGCCACCACCAATCAGGTGAAGGAAGTACGAGCGTTTCGGGCGAGCGGCCACGTCATCTCTTTCGAAGCGCTCAAGGACGGCGACCGGCGCATTTCTTCGTACGGCATGGACGACGTGCTGGATCGTCTCACGATCGAGCGCATTCTTTCGGCACTGTCGCCGCTGGAGCGCCGGATCATGCGGGCGATATATCTCGATGGCATCAGCGTGGCAGAGGTCGCGGCGCGATTAGGATATTCACGACGGCACGTTACGCGCTTGCATCGCGCCGCGCTCCAGCGGCTCAAGCATGAGTGCCGGCCGCCGCCGCTGTAGTTGGTAGAGTAGCACGACGCCGGCTCGCCGAAGGACGGCGCGATGTTCACGTACCTCACCGCGGGAGAGTCCCACGGACCGGCACTACTCGGAATTCTCGACGGCGTGCCCGCGCATCTTCGTCTCGATGTCGACGCGATCAACGAAACGCTGGTTCGCCGGCAGGGAGGCTACGGACGCGGCGCGCGCATGAAGATCGAAAGCGATGAAATCGAGTTTCTCGCCGGAGTTCGAGGCGGAGATACGCTGGGCTCGCCGATCGCCGTCATCATCCACAACCGCGACTATCGTACGCCCAAGGTGCGGGAGCTGATGGATCCGCTGACGGGCGGGGGGGAGCCGCTGACAAATCCCCGACCGGGCCACGCGGACTTTGCGGGCGCGCTCAAATACCGCCAGCGCGACTTGCGTAACGTGCTGGAACGGGCGAGCGCCCGCGAAACCGCGATGCGCGTCGCCCTGGGAGCAATCTGCGCTCAGTTTTTGGGCGTGCTCGGAATCACGACGCGCAGTTGCGTCGTGCGCATCGGTGAGGTCGCCGCCCAACTGGAAGATTGGGATCAGGAAGCGACGGAAAACAGCGACGTTCGATGTCCCGATGCGAGCGCGAGCCGTGCGATGATCGAGGCGATCGACGAGGCCAAGCGACGCGGCGACACGCTGGGGGGACAGTTCCTGGTTCGAATCGACGGAATGCCCGTCGGGATCGGCAGCAATCGCCAGCCCGCATCGCGTCTCGACGGCATTCTGGCCGGCGCCGTCGTGGGAATGCAGACGATCAAGGCGGTCGAGATTGGACTCGGCGAAGCGGTCGCGGGCACGCCGGGCTCACGCGCACACGACGTCTTCGCTTTAGCGGACGGGGACGTGATTCGTGCGTCGAATCGCGCGGGCGGTATCGAGGGCGGCATGAGCAACGGTCAGCCGATCCTGCTGCGCGTTTCCGCAAAACCGATTCCCACGCTCGCCAAGGCGTTGCCGTCCGTGAACCTCCACGCCGGAACCGAAGCGCCGGCCGGCGTCGTGCGCAGCGACGTTTGCGTCGTTCCCGCTGCCGCGATCGTGGCGGAGGCGATGGTGCGGTTGGCATTGATGGCGCCGGTTCTAGAAAAGTACGGCGGCGATTCCATGGAAGAGACCATCGACAATTTGCGCCGAAGTCAAGCTGAGGCGGCGGCCCTTTTCACTCGATCGTGAAGCATCACGTCGCGCTGAGCGGCTTCATGGCGGCCGGTAAGTCGACGCTCGGCCGCAAATTGGCCCGCGAAATGCGGTGCGCGTTTTTCGATACGGATCGTCTGATCGCGCGCGAACACGGTGCGATCGCCGATATTTTCGGCACGGAAGGAGAGCCTGCTTTTCGGCGCTACGAACGCGAGACCATCGCCGGCCTGCTTGAGAAGCCCGAAGCCAGCGTGATCGCTCTCGGTGGAGGAGCGGTCACGGAACCGCAGACGCGCGCCCTGCTGCACGACCGCGCCTACACGATCTTCGTGCGCGTCTCGCCGGAGCGAGCGCTCTCGCGCATGCGCGCGAGCCGCCAGCGGAGGCCGTTGCTTGGCCAACGACCGACCCTTGCCGACGTCAAACGACTGTACGAGGCGCGCCTGCCGGATTACGCGGATGCCGACTTCACCGTCGAAGGCGACGCAAAAGATGCCGCGGTGCTCGCTAACGTGCTCGGGTGGTTACGCGCTCAGCGCTTCGCGCGAGACTAGGTGACCGGCATCGACGTCAATTACGATCTGGGCTACCCAATCGTCATCGGGAAGGCGGGCCACTTTGCGGAGTTCGTGCGTCACTTGGAGAGGCCGGCGCTGGTTCTTTGCGACGCGCGTCCGGCCGTTCGGACAATCGCCGGACGGGTCGCGCGTCTGATGGGACGCGCGCGCATCCTTACCGTGCCGCTGGAAGAACGGCGAAAGCGTCTGCCGACCGTGGAACGGCTCCTCGAGCAGATGTCCGCAGGAGGCATAGAACGCAGCTCGTTGGTCGTCGGTGTCGGAGGAGGGGTTGCGAGCGACCTTTTCGGCTTCGCCTGCGCAACGTACATGCGCGGCATCCGTTACGCGCACGTGGCGACCTCGCTCGTGGCGATGGTGGACGCCGCGATCGGTGGGAAGACGGGCGTGAACCTGCGCGCCGGCAAAAATCTAGTGGGAGCGTTTCGCGATCCTGTCGCCGTTTTTTGCGACGTGACGGCCTTACGGACCCTTTCGGCGACAGCGCTAAGAGAAGGGCTCGCCGAAATCGTCAAGGCGGCGATCATCGAAGGCGGCGACTTTTTCAATTTGCTCGAGGAACTGTCCGGCGATCCCCCGGCGCGGTGGCCGTGGGAGCGCGTCATTGCGGACGCCGTCAAAGTGAAGACGATGGTCGTCGCCGACGATCGCCTCGAAACGGGCCGGCGCGAAACGCTGAATCTGGGCCACACGTTCGCGCATGCCCTCGAACGCGCGTCCGGCTTCACGCTTCGGCACGGTGCCGCAGTCGCCGTCGGGCTACGCGCGGCCGGACTGCTCGCGTTGCGAACCGGACGGTTCAGCCGCGAAGAGCATTTGCGGGTGCTGACGCTCTTGGCCCTGTTCGGTTTGCCGCTCCAAACGGCGGTAGGGACTGGAGAAATCTTCGCCGCGATGCGCGGCGACAAGAAACGGCGCGCCGGACGCCAGAGGTTCACGCTGCCGCGCGCAATCGGCGACGTCGAATACGGCATCGAGGCCTCGGCGGCGCAGGTGCGGGCGGTCCTGCGTCGTCTCGGGGAAGCACCAGAGGAGTTGCGTGCGCGCCGTTGACGCGCTGCCCGCCATTCGATCGTCTCACGTCGACTTGCCGCTAACCTATGATGCCGGTGGGCTCGACCTCGCCGTCGGCGACGTGGTGCTCGCGCCGCTACGAAACAACGACGTCGTGGCATACGTTCTTTCCGTGCCGCGGGAAGTCGCCTACGAGGCCGTCGCCCTACGTCCGATTCGGCAACGCCTGGACGTTCCGCGCGCGTTCGACGAAACGGGCTTACAGTTGGCGCGCTTTATTGCAGAACGCTATCTCTGCACGCTCGGCGAGGCCCTGACCGCCGTGACGCTGCCCGACGCGGTGCCCCATATGCGTGATTCCTTGGTTCGAACGGCTGCCATGCCCGATCCGAAGCGCCTTCCTTCGGTGCCGCTCCGCCTCTTGCGGTGCATTTGGCAGGAGCTGCCGGAAGTTTTTGCGCTGAACCAGTTGTTGCGCCATCCCGAAGCGCGTCGCGCGGGAGATCGCGCCGCACTTCTACGGCACGTCGGCGCGTTGGTGCGGGCGAAGGCCCTGCGGCGCGATCGGCGACTGGCCGATCCGCGAACGCGCGAGTATCGGCTGCGTCTGCTCGACCCCGGCGACAGGCCGATTCGAGGTAAGCGCGCCGCTGCGCTTACCGATTTCGTACGGGCTCATCCGGGAGTGCCGCGCGCCGAAGCCGTGCTGGCGGGCTTCAGCAATGCGCTCATTGCGCGTGCGCTTGCGGCGGGCGCGCTGACGGAGCGCTACGAGCGTCCGGCGCGTCCGCATCGCTGCGACGGCGGCAGCCAGCAACTACCGCAGCCCATGGACGAGCAACGCATCGCTATCGACGCGATTTCGCGCGCCTTGAAGAGCGAACGTTTCCACGGTCTGCTGCTGCACGGGATCACCGGCAGCGGCAAAACCCTGGTCTACATCAAGGCCATCGAAGCGGCTCTGCGCGCGCGCCGCAAAGCGATCGTTCTCGTTCCCGAGATCTCCCTGACGCCGCAAACGTCGGAACGGTTCGTTGCGGCCTTCGGCGATCGCGTTGCGGTATTGCACTCCGCGCTCTCCGAGCGCGAACGTTTCGAGACGTGGCAGGCATGCGGGCGCGGCGAGATCGACGTGGTGGTCGGCGCCCGCAGCGCCTTGTTCGCGCCGTTGCCAAACGTCGGCATCGTGATTCTGGACGAGGCGCACGATCCGTCGTACAAGCAGGACAGCGTGCCGCGGTACCAGGCGTCGACCGTCGCGGCGGAGAGAATGAGACTCGAAAACGGCATCTTGCTGCTGGGCAGCGCGACGCCGTCGCTCGAGAGTTTCCGTGCGGCGCAACGCGGCAATATTGCGTTGCTCGAACTGCGCCGGCGCCCGACCGCACAGCCGCTGCCCGACGTCAGCATCGTCGACTTGCGACGGGAGTTGGGGCCGCGGCAAACAGGCGTCTTCAGCGCCATCCTGATACAGGGGCTCGCCGTCCGGCTGGAGAGAGGCGAGAAGAGCGTGCTCTTC
>JAFAQW010000302.1 GCA_019245995.1 Vulcanimicrobiota bacterium
GTTAGGCCGGCCGAATCGCCGTCGCTCGCGCCGCCGTTCGCATCGAGCGCGACGCCGCGGTCATCGACGATCGTGACGCGTTCCCGTCGTAGGCGCGGGACGCTCGCGGCCACGAACGCGCGAATCCCCGCGATGGCTTGGCTCGAAAGCGTCGCGCCTTCGCGTAGGCGCAAGCGTACGCCCGCGCTGGCATCGCGAGCGGAGTCGCCCGCGAACTCTCCGGCGTCACCGGGCGCGAGGATGACCCGCGCTTCTTCAACCCCTTCGATACCGCGAAGGCCTGCCTCGATGTCTCCCGCTAAGCCGATCCGCGCCTGCGCGTCCGCGACGGTTTGCGGCGTCAACACGCCGATGCTGCCGACGGCCTCGGCCGTGCTCGCCAGATGCTGTCGCGGAATTCCCGCGAGCGACAGCCGTAGCAAGAGATCGTTGCGCCGGCCCGCGTCCACGACGATGTTGTCAGCCGTCGGCGTGAACGCCGCGTTCCAGCTCGCCAGACGCTCTTCCACTTCGGCGAGTTGATCTGGGTGCAGCGGCTGCGCAAAGAGCGGCGCGCGCGCGGGGTGCGCCATGAGCGCCGCGCCGATGGCCAGCGCCACGAGCGCGAGTCCGGCGGCGCTGACTCCGAGGCGCAGAAGTTTCGGCAGGGTCTTCCAACGCGTCAGGACCTGCGCGAGGGCGCTCATCGTGAGGGCCGTTAGACTTGCATGTTAAGAATGGATTGAACCGACGAAACGATGCGCGACGCGCTCGACGTTGCGATTGCCAACGCCACGTCGGCACTCGCGCGTTCGTACACCGCGCGCTGCAGCGTTCCGGTGCCGTTGGCAAAGGCGTCTTCGGCCCCCTCAGCGCCGCCGAGTGTCCGGGAGAGCCCGTCGAGCGCGCGCGTGAAATCGACCGAATCAGACTCCGGCTGCGACCGTTCTGGCCGGGCGCCAGGAACGGGAGCGACGTCGGGCGCGACGTCGGGTACAACTGCAGAGACGTTCACAGGCGCTCCAGATCGAGCGTCTTTTCCGCGAGCGTCTTGCCAACGTCGAAGATCGCCGCGTCCGATTCGTAGGCGCGAGACGCGTTCATGACGGCAATCATCTCCGTCAGCATGTCCACGTTCGTGCCGCGCTGCATCCGAGTGCCGCTCAGCGCGACGGAGACGTCGCCGTCGGAGGATTCCACGACGCGAAACTCCGGGATCATTCGTGCGTAGTCGCCGTTCGGTCCGGCCGCCTGCGCCGCTGCGACGTTGCGTGCTGCGACGTCGAGCGCCGCGCGCTGCGCATCCATGCTGCCGGCGGCGGCATCCAGCAGCTCGAGCCTCATTTCGCCACCGCCTTGAGTTCTTCGAACCGCGCGTGGGCCGCGGCCAACAGCGCTTCGGTGAAGACGGCGGCTCGCGCGCTGCGCGCCATCGCGGCGGCGGCAAAGCGGCCGCCCGAGGCGTTCGCTTCGGCGACGGCGCGCTGGGCGGCGTGGAGTTCTCCCGCGGCCGCGTCGAGGGGCGCGCGGAGCGAATCGGCGACGTCAAACATACCGGCTAGCCTAGCCGTTAACGATGTCCCGGCGACGTACGGCGCATGGCCGGGTTGTTGCGTGAAAGATGGATGAGGATTGAGTTGGAAGGCGCTGACGGACGGGTAAGAATACTGTGAAACCGTTCCGCTCACGCCCGAAACGGGTGAAGCGTCATGCCGCTTTGGCAATAATAGACGCTATAATGTTCTCCGTGAAAGGAGGAAACGTGTTCAAGAGAATCATCCCCGCAATCATCGCAACATTACTCATCACCGCAGTCCCGCTGCCCTCACCGGCGCAGTTTTCGATAGGTATCGGCTTCACGGTCGGCACCCCGCCCCCGCCGCTGCCGGTCTACACCGTGCCGCCGGCGCCGTATCCGAACTACATGTGGACCCCCGGCTACTGGGCCTGGGGACCGGCCGGGTACTACTGGGTGCCCGGGACGTGGGTTCCCGCCCCCTCGGTCGGCCTTTACTGGACGCCGGGTTACTGGGGCTACTCGGGTGGCGGCTACGGCTGGAATCCGGGCTACTGGGGCCCGACCGTCGGCTTCTACGGCGGCATTAACTACGGCTTTGGTTACTACGGAAACGGCTTCGTCGGCGGCCTCTGGCAGGGCGGCAACTTCGCGTACAATACCGCCGTATTGCCCGTCAATACGAACGTCGTACGCAACGTGTACGTCAACAAGACCGTCATCAACAAGACCGTCTACAACTACAACCACGTGAGCTACAACGGCGGACGAGGCGGCATCGCAGCTCGCCCGACCTCGGCGCAGCTCGACGCGCGCCGTCACGGCATGCCGCCGACGACGGTGCAACGCCAGCATGCGACCGTCGCCGCGCAGGACCGCGCGCTCTACGCTAACGTCAATCACGGCAAACCCGCCGTCGCGGCGGTTCCCAAGCCCGTGACGGATCCGAAGCAACTGCCCCACTACGCGCCGGTCACTTCGGCCGACAAAATGGCGGCGCAGAAGCAAGTCCATACCGCCGCCGGAACGACGTCGGCGAACAAGATGAGCTCCGCAAATAAGGCGCCAACGACGACGCATCAGGCGGCGCCGATGACCGCCACGCATCACGCCGCACCGATGACGACGACCCACAAGCCGGCCGCGACGGCTCCGATGAACCGTCCCGCCCAGCCTCAGGCCGGACGCCATCCGGAAAACGGCATGTACGGTCAGCCGGCGCATCATCATCCGCCGACCCCGGCCGGTACCTACGCTCAACCGCATCACGCGCAGCCCGCAGGACAAGCACATCCGCCGAGCGGCGCGCAAAACCAGCCCGGCGGCAAGCACAAACAACCACCGCCGGCGTAGTCCGACACTCAACGTACCTCGCGCAGGGACCTCGTTTCGGGGTCCCTGCTTCTTTTATCGCGTCTGCGGCAGCAGCTCCCGGTCGAGCGCGACTCCGAGCATGAGCCTCGTCACCTGGTCGTAGTTGGCGATTCCGGCGGCAACGCGATTGCTCTTGAGGTATGCGTTGTACGTGCGCCACGACCAGTGCGCTAGCAGAACGTTGATGTGGCGGGCGTTGCGCCGCCGCAGCGCTCGAAAGTCGCTCCAGACCAGCGGAACGAATTCACGCCGCGCATAGCGCGGCTTCTGCGGCAAGTACAAAAACAGCTCGAACCAGCCGGAATAGCGCACCGCGGAATCGGGCGAGCGCAAACACGTGAGAATCGCGAGATAGTTCGCTTCGTCCTCGCGCGCGTACGCCGCGTCGTGGCTCCATTCGTGCGCGAGATCGAACGGGCGCTCGAACCACAGCAGGTCCGATGCGAGCGCGACGTTGAGCGTGAGCGGATTGATGAATCCGCTCGTTCCCGATGCGACCATGAAGGGATCGGCGAGCGTCGGTTTCGGCGGGCCGGTGAGCGGAGCCCAGGCGTCGCCGGCTCGCATGACGGCGGGAAGCCATGCGGCCCGCAAGCCTGCCTGGTCGAGCGGCGCGGCTGCCCGCGCGTGTGCGGGAGCCGCCAGGGCGTTCAACTGCGCAATCGCGCGGTCGCGTAAACGCGCGGCCGCCTCGTCGGTGATGCGACGGGCGTCGAACCGCACGCGCGTCTCGAGCGGCGCCCGCGCGTAGTTCCAGCCCCAGGCGAGCGAAAACCAGAGCGCGTACAGCGCGACGATCGTCAGGCAGTTGAGCGCCATGGCTGCCACGCGGCGCCGGCGGGCGCGAGCGAGCGCGACGACCTGCCAAACGATCGCGATGGCGCCGATGGCGAATGCGGCATCGCCGAGCGACCAGGGCAACGGCGCCCCCAGCCAGACGGCGAGGCGCTCCCAACCGGGATACGCGCCGTTCGCGTAGGCGCGCTCGATCCAGTCGGCGTTTGGCGGACGCGCGACGGCGAGTATG
>JAFAQW010000252.1 GCA_019245995.1 Vulcanimicrobiota bacterium
GCACCGGAACACGTTCATCGATTCACCGCGCCTCCTTGACGAGCAGCTGAAGTTGCGCGGCACGCATGCGCTTTATTTTGCCGGACAAATTACCGGCGCGGAGGGCTACGTCGAGGCGGCAGCGTGCGGCGCGATGACCGGAATTCATGCGGCGCGCGCGACTTTGGGGCAGCCTACCGTCATCTTTCCACGCGAAAGCGCCTTCGGAGCGATTGTCGCGCACTTGCGGAATTGCGAGACGCACGACTTTCAACCAAGCAACGTGACGTGGGGGAATTTCCCGGCGACCTCTCCGTTCGAGCGACCGGCGCAGGGCAAGCGCGAGCGGCGCCGGCGCATGGCCGAGCGAGCGCTGGCGGCCATCGAAGCCTTCGCCGCTGAAACCCTGTTCGCGGCGTTGCGGTAATCACACATCCATGAAGGTTCGATCCACGACGATACTCGCGGTGCGGCGCGACGGCAAGCTCGCAATCGCCGGCGACGGCCAGGTGACGCTCGATAAGACGATCATGAAACACGGTGCGCGTAAGGTTCGAAAGACGTCGGGCGGTAAGGTGCTGGCAGGTTTCGCCGGTTCCGCGGCCGACGGGATCACGCTGCTCGAGAAGTTCGAGGCCAAATTCGGGGAGTTCAAAGATTTGCGGCGCGCGGCCGTCGAGCTTGCGAAAGATTGGCGCCAAGACCGCGTGCTGCGCCGCCTGGAAGCGCTGATGATCGTGGGGAACCAAGAACATCTCTTCGTATTGTCGGGGACCGGCGACGTGATCGAGCCGGACGAAGGCGTCGCGGCGATCGGGAGCGGCGGCGCGTACGCACAGGCGGCGGCCGCGGCGCTTCTTCGCAATACCGAGCTCGATGCCGCGCAAATCGCGCGCAAAGCGTTGGAGATCGCCGGCGAGATCTGCATCTACACCAACGACGACGTCACCGTGGAGACGCTGCCGTGATGGCGTCGCTCCAAAACGCGCAGGCATTGTCGCTGACTCCCCGCGAGATCGTGGGGGAACTCGACAAGTATATCGTCGGTCAGACGAAGGCCAAGCGTGCCGTAGCAATCGCCTTGCGTAATCGCTACCGGCGCGCCCAAGCGCGCGAGGACCTGCGCGACGAGATCACGCCGAAGAACATCTTGATGATCGGGCCGACCGGCGTCGGTAAGACGGAGATAGCGAGGCGTCTGGCCGCCCTGGTCGGCGCGCCCTTCGTCAAGGTGGAAGCGACAAAGTATACGGAAGTCGGTTACGTCGGACGCGACGTGGAGTCCATGGTTCGGGATCTCGTGGAAGCGGCGATTCGAACCGTTACGCAGGAGCGCCGCGACGAGGTTCGCGAGCTCGCCGCGCGACATGCCGTCGAACGAATTATCGACGTGCTCCATCCGGAAACGCGGGCGCCTTCGGCGCCGCCCACCAATCCGCTGGGGGTCGCGCTCGGGTCCATCTTCGGCGGTTCTGCGCCCGGCACGCCGGCCGCCCCGCCCTCCGGCGCCGCGTCGGCGGACGCGCATCGCATCCGCGAACAGACGCGTTCCGAAATCGAGCGTGGCTTCTACGACGTCCGTTTGATCGAAATCGAGGTAGAGGAAACCCCGAGCATTCCGATCGGCGTCATTGGCGGTGGAATGGATCAAGGCGGCGACCTCGGCGAGATGCTCGGTGGAATACTGCCGAAGCGGCGTTCCAAACGGCGCGTCACCGTGGCCGATGCTCGCAAGATCTTCGAGCAAGAAGAAGCGGCGAAGTTGATCGACATGGAGGCCGTCAAGCGGGAGGCGTTGCGCCGCGCCGGCGAGGACGGCATCATCTTCATCGATGAGATCGACAAGGTCGCGGGCGGGTCGCAACGAGGCGGCCCGGACGTTTCCCGTGAAGGCGTTCAGCGCGACATCCTGCCGATCGTCGAGGGCTCAACGGTAAACACGAAATACGGCCCCATCAAGACGGATCACGTGCTCTTCATCGCGGCGGGCGCATTCCACATCAGCAAGCCGTCGGACCTCATCCCCGAGTTGCAGGGGCGTCTTCCGATACGCGTGGAGCTCGACTCGCTGACGGCCGAGGATTTCAAAACCATTCTGACTCAGCCAAAGAATGCACTCGTGGAGCAATACAAGGCATTGCTTGCTACAGAGGGCGTCACGCTCGAGTTCGGCGACGACGCAATCGACCAGTTGGCAACCTTCGCCATGCAGGTCAACGAACAGACCGAAAACATCGGGGCGCGCCGCCTGCACACCGTGTTGGAGCGAGTGTTGGAAGAGATCAGCTTCGATGCACCCGAACGGACCGGCACGGTGCTGGTGGACGGCGCCTACGTCCGCGAAAGGCTCGCAGACGTTGTTAAGAACAGCGACCTGTCGGGGTATATTCTCTAAGCCAAATCACATAACGGCCCGGAGGGCCGTGACGAGGATAGAGAGGATGCTCTACGCATGAGACAATCGATCGGCGCACTCGGGGCCCTCTGCACCGCGGCGCTGTTACTGACGGCGTGCAATGGCGCCAATTCAACCACGCCGCCGGGAACCGGCATGACCTGCGGCGGACCTCCGAGCGTAAATCAGCTCGAAGTAATCTACCCGATTCCCGGCACGAAGAAGGCGCCAGACAACCTCACTACGATCTACGTTGCGACGAAGGGAACGTTGCCGCCGAACAACTCTTTCGATTTCCTGCTTACGCAGTCGAACGGAACGTCTACCTTCACGGGGCCGTTCGTGACGGTCAACGCCTCCCAGATCCCGACTCCGCATAAGAATCCGTCGTACGCTAATCCAACCTACTACGCGACGTCGGTCTCGGGGCCGTCGGGTGGTTACATCATCGGACCCGCGCAGGCGGTGAACCTCTACTGGAATGACGGCGGCACGGGATGTACGCCACACTTCCTCGTCAGCAGCTTTAGCACGCAGTAGCAACCAGGGGCAGCAGGGACAGTAGCGGGCGGCGTTCGCGACGAATAGCCGCCCGCGATGCTTGTCGAGGTCCGCTGAATGCCCTATGTTCGGCCCATACTTCAAGAGGGTCATCCCGCGCTGCGCAAGATCGCGAAGCGCGTAGGTCCGGCCGAGATTGCAGATGCGCTGTTCCAGCAACTCATCGACGACATGTTCGCCACGATGTATGCGGCGCCGGGGGTAGGCCTCGCGGCACCCCAGGTCAGCGTCTCGAAGCGCGTTTTCGTGATCGACGTCAACGACGAACACCATCCCGCCGCCGTCGTGATCAATCCGAAGCTGGAAGAATGCGACGAAGAGATCGAACTGCGCGAGGGTTGCCTCTCGGTGCCCGGGATGGTCGGCGAGATCCTGCGATACCGAAGTGCCGTCGTTAGCGGTCTGGATCGCCTGGGCCGAAAGATACGTCTGGCGGGCGAAGGCTTATTCGCGCAATGCGTGCAGCACGAGATCGATCATCTCGACGGAAAACTCTACATCGATCGCGCCGCCAACGTGCGACCCGTCGCGGCCGAAGAAGAAGAGGAAGCAGTTACCAACTGAGTTTGCGAACGCTTTTTTTCGGTACGAGCGAATTTGCCGTTCCCTCGCTCCGGGTGGTTGGGAAGCACAGCGACTTGACGGCTACCGTAACGCAACCGGATCGGCCGGCGGGGCGCGGCCAGCGGTTGACGCCGAGCCCGGTCAAACGCGCGGCGATCGAACTGGGCGTGCCGGTGTACGAACCGGCGCGGTTGCGCGACTTTGCCAAAGACGTGACGGGCGCCGGTTTCGACTTCTTCATTCTGGCGTCGTACGGCCGCATTCTGCCGAAGGAGTTGTTAGCGGTGCCGCGGCGTGGGACGCTCAACGTCCACCCCTCGCTGCTGCCAAAGTATCGCGGTGCCACGCCGATGCAGGCGGCGCTACGCAACGGCGATTCAGAGACCGGCGTGAGCATCGTGCTGATGGATGAAGGCCTCGATACGGGCGATATCGTGCTGATGCGCCGCGTCGCGATTGCGCCGGAGGAAACGTACGGCGAGCTCCACGACCGGCTCGCCGTGATGGGCGCCGAACTCTTGGCCGAAGCGCTGGATCTCGCTGCGTGCGGCGAGCTGCCGCGGCGCCCGCAAAGCGGAGACGCGATCCTCACGCGCCCGCTGGCAAAAGACGATTATGCGATCGATTTGACGTGGCCGGCCGACCGCATCGTCAACCTCGTACGCTCGTTGTCACCCAAGCCGGCGGCGCGGGCGAACATCGGCGGCGAGAACGTCAAGATTGTCGCAGCGCACGTCGGCGAGCGTGGCGAGCTCGTCATCGACCGAGTCATCGCGCCCAATCGCGGCGAGATGAGCGGCTCAGAGTATCTGCGTAGCCGCCGACCGGCATGAGCGCGAACCGTTTGCGCGCGCGGGACGTCGCCTTGGCCGTGGTGCGCGACGTCTTTCCCCCCGCCGGCTCGCGCGCCATCGAACGAAGTGCGCAAGGCGCGCTCGACTACCGCGCGACGGGAGCACGATTAACGGAACGCGACACGGCGTTTGCCGTGGAGTTGGCTTACGGCACGATCAAGATGCGTCGCGCGGTCGACTGGTACTTGGCGCCATTCTTGTCGTCAACCGACGGGCCCCTGGGAGAGCGCGGAGTCATCCGCGAGATTCTGCGCTTGGCCGTGTACGAGCTGGCGTACACGCGTCCCGACGAGCACGCGACCGTGTTCGAATTCGTGAACCTGGCAATTCGCCGGGGACATCGCGGATTGGGAAATCTCGTCAACGCGGTCTTGCGCAACTTTCTACGCCGGCGGCCGCCGGCGCCCGTGCGCGAAGAATTCGAAAGCGAAGAGGACTTTCTCGCGACGCGCTATTCCTTACCGACGTGGCTCGTTCGACAATGGCGCGAGGTCTTCGGCGAACGCGCAGAGGCGGTTTGCGCCGGCGTAAACGAGCCCCCCGCCGGCGCCGTGGTGGTCAATACGCTCAAAGCGCCGGCGGAAGAAGCGATCCGGCAAATGGACGCCAAGGGTCTGCGCGTGAGGCCCTCATCGATCGTTCCGGAATCCGTTTTGACCGACGGCTCGCGAGCGAACGACGGTCGCTGGTGGCCGCAGTCCGAAAGCTCCGCGATGGTCGTGGATGTGCTGGGGCCCCAGCCCGGCGAGACGATTCTCGATTTTTGCAGCGGCAACGGAAACAAGGCGCTGCAAATTGGCGCGCGGATGCGCGGCGAGGGTTCGTTGACGTGCGTTGAGAGCGACGCGAGGAAAACGGCCACGTTGCAGCGGCGCTTGGCGCAGGGCGACGTCGGCGCTTGCATCGTTACGGGCGACGCCACGGCGGAGATCTTGCCGGCAGAACAGCGCTTCGACCGCGCGCTGGTCGACGCTCCCTGCTCGGGCGTCGGCATCGTCGGACGACATCCCGAGGCGCGCTGGAAGAAGCAGGGCGGCGACGGCGAACGCCTGGCCGTGACGCAGCGTGCGTTATTGGAGCGGGCGGCGCGCCACGTTCATCCCGGAGGCGCTCTCGTCTACGCCGTGTGCTCGACCGATCCGCGTGAGACGACCGAGGTGATCGACGGTTTTTTGGCTCGGGAAAACTTCGAGCGCGGTTTGATACCGGCCGCGTACGTGCCGTTTCTGACCGCGCAGGGCGACGTGTTGGTGCCGCCCGGGATCGAGCGCCGCGACGGGTTCTTCATCGCCCGCTTGGAGCGCCGGCTTTGAGCCTCTTCGCTAAGATCGAGGAATTTTGCGCCGGCTTCATCGAGCGTGCGTTCGCGAGAACTTTCCCGAGCGACTTGGAGCCCGCGCAAATCGCGCGCAAGCTCGTCTCGACGATGCAATCACAGGCTCGCGACGACAACGGTCGCTTACGCGCCCCGAAGGACTACGCGGTCTACGTAAGCCCCGATGACTTTGCGCGTCTGTCCGAACATCGCGAATATCTGCAACGCGCCTGGTCCGATCTGTTGCGCGAGCTCGCGGAGAAGGTCGGGATCGCGCTGGAAGGCGCACCGGCAGTCACCCTCGCCGCGCGCGAGACCGTGCCCCTGGGCGCGATCGCCATCGAATCGAATCCGCGCGACGCTCCGGCCCATCTCGTTCTGCGGACGATCAAGGGCGTGCCGCCGAACCGGGTCTATTCGTTGGGGGCGACGACCCGCATAGGACGCAACGACGACAACGATGTCGTGCTGCACGACCAAAGCGTTTCGCGCGCGCACGCTACCGTGGTCGCAACGGAAAAAGACGTCGTGCTGACCGACCTCAAATCGACCA
>JAFAQW010000271.1 GCA_019245995.1 Vulcanimicrobiota bacterium
GGAGCGTTTCGCGAAAGTCTCGCGTGCGAGCGACGATTACCAGCATGGACAACACACGCAACAGTCCGGCATGGTCCTCGGCCATTTTTTCAAAGTGCGGAACGCTCCAGTCCCGCGTGGTCGAGTAGCGAAAGAAGCCGCCCTCGACTCGATCGTACATGCCGCCGCGCGACATCGCGAGCATCGTGCGGGCAACCATGTCGTACAGGTCGGCATCGCCAAGATATCGCCACTGCGCGAGCAGGAACTCCAGGACTTCGGGTTGCGGGAACTTCGGCGCGTCGCCGAAGCCGCCGTACTCGGCATCGTAACCGCGACGGAGCTGCTCGACGAGTGCGGTGATGGGGGCGTCGGTAAGACTCTCCTCGTTCGGCGGAGAGACGTCGATGCGACGGACCTGCAGTTCGGCGGCTCGCTGCGCGATGCGCTCCTTCTCCTGCGCATAGAAGTCGGCGATTTCATCGAGGGCTTGCCGCATCTGTTGCGGCGGAAGATACGTAGCGCCCGTCAGCGCCGTTCCGTCCGGTGCCAAGAATGCCGTCGTCGGCCAGCCGCCCATGTTGTAGCGCGCGTTGACGTCGGGGCGTTTGTCGTTGTCGACGCGCACCGCGACGTAACGGCGGTTGATCGCGTCGATCACGGATTCGTCGGAATAGGTGGTTTCGTCCATCACGTGACACCAGTGGCACCACACCGCTGAAATGGAAAGAAGAATGGGCTTATCCTCGGAGGCCGCGCGGACGAACGCGGCGGGCGCCCAAGGCATCCAGCGTATCTCGTTGGCTCGGTTCGGGCGGGGCGAAAAACGAAACTCACTCATCGGGATCGCGCGCTCCTTGAAGAAATGACGCGCCGTAGAAAATGGCCACGACGGCGAACAGGGCGAGCGTGGCGATTCCGTCCGTCGCCCGATGCAGGGCGGCAAATGCCGCGAAGCATGCCGCAAAGGCCAGGCTGACCAACGCGTAGGCGCGATGCGTGGCGGGCGTCATACCGTAGCCGTGCGCATCGTAGAAGCCGCCCGTGACGCGGCTACGATGCCAAGCGAGTGCGGCGACTGCAGCGGCGAGGACGCTCCCGGCGACGTTGTACGGCATGGCGCTCTAAGGGTACCCCGTTGGAGCGTCGAACGCCAGCCCGATGCCATCGTCACGACGCGCCGCGCGCCCCGGCTCGCTCAAAAAATACCGCGAGAAACGCGACTTTGCGCAGACTCCCGAGCCGAGCGGCCGCAAGGAGCGTTTGCCGAAGCGGGCCGCCAAGGCGCGCTTCGTCGTACAGATGCATCGCGCCACGCGACTACACTACGACTTTCGGTTAGAGGCGGGCGGCGTGCTGGCATCGTGGGCGGTGCCGAAGGGTCCGACGCTCGTGCCGCTCGACCGCCGGCTCGCGATGCACGTGGAAGATCATCCGCTGGATTATCGCGACTTCGAGGGCAATATTCCGGCCGGCCAATATGGTGCGGGCAGTGTGATCGTGTGGGATCGGGGCACGTACACGTTAGCCGAGGGCGACGACCCCGCGACCGAGATTGCAAACGGCAAGATCAAATTCGTGATGGCCGGCAAGAAGTTGCGCGGCGAGTTTACGCTCGTCAAAATCAAGCCGCGTGAGGGCGAGCACGGTGAACCGTGGTTGCTGCTCAAAGACCACGACCAATACGCCGATCGGAAGTACGATCCGGCGGACCATCCCGAGTCGGTGAAGAGCGGGAAGACGCTCGCGGACGTCGCCCGGGATCCGCGCGCCGCGACATGGCAATCGAAACGCGTCGCATCGGCGGCATCGCGGCCGCGCCGACCCTCGGCCAAGCGCGAGCCGATCCCTCGGCCGAAAAACTTGATGCTAGCGACGCTCGTGGACGAGGCGTTCGACGACCCGGAGTGGCTATTCGAAATCAAATGGGACGGGTATCGCGCGCTCTGCACGATCGAGGGCACGGAGCTCACGCTCGTATCGCGCAACGGCTTGGACATGCTGGAACGCTTTCCCGATCTGCGCGGATTGCGTTCCGCCTTTGCGAGCCTTCCGGTGGTCGTCGACGGCGAAATCGTTAGCCTCGACGCCCGAGGGCGATCCGCTTTTCAGCGCTTGCAGGAATCGCAAAAGAAACCGGCCGGTCTGACGTATGCAGCCTTCGACCTGCTGTATGCGGACGGAACGGATCTTCGTGCAAAACCGCTGGAAGAGCGAAAGGCGTTGCTCGAGCGACTGATTCAGAATGAAGATCTCGTGCTGTACTCCAAGCACGTCGTCGGAAAAGGCAACGCGCTGTTCGCGCGCGCTCGCGAGCAAGGTCTCGAGGGCATCATCGGCAAGCGCCGCGCTTCGACGTACCAAGAGCGTCGCAGTCGCGACTGGGTCAAGGTCAAAACCGGGCAAGAACAAGAGTTCGTGGTCGGAGGCTGGACGGAACCAAAGGGCAGCCGGAAGGGCTTCGGCGCGCTCCTGTTGGGGATTTACGACAAGCGGGGATTGCGGTTCGTCGGGTCGGTGGGCACCGGCTTCAACGCAAAAATCCTGCGTGAACTTTCGCAGCGCCTGCGGCGGCTCGAGCGCGACACTTCACCGTTCGCCAATACGGTCGTGGCTCGAGCGCCCGTGCACTGGGCCTCCCCCCAGCTCGTCGTCGAAGTGAGGTTTTCGGAATGGACGCGCGACGGCTACCTACGTCAGCCCGCGTACCTCGGACTGCGCCCCGACAAGACGCCCCGCGAAGTCGTGGCCGAAATTCCCGTGCACGCGGAACCGTAAACGCGAACATGGCCCCTCCGCGAGTTGTTACGCGTATCGGCGCCCGCACGCTCTCGCTCTCGAATCTCGGCAAAGTGCTATGGCCGAAGGACGGTTACACGAAGGGCGACTTGATCGAATACTATCGAAGCATCGTGCGGTACCTTTTGCCGCACCTTCGTGGGCGTCCGCTGACGCTGCAGCGCTATCCCGACGGCATCGAAGGTCCGACGTTTTTCGAAAAACAGCTGCCACGCGGAATCCCGGATTGGGTCGAGCGCGTCACCGTACCGACGCCGAGCGGCTCGTCGCGCGAGACCACGTTCATCGTCTGCAACGACGAGCCGACGCTCGCGTACTGCGCCAACTTGGCCTCCATCGTGTTGCATATTTGGACGTCTCGCCTTCCGAAGTTGGAAGAGCCGGACTTCGTGATCTTCGACCTCGATCCGGGGGAACGATGTCCGCTGCGGACGCTCGCGACGGTCACCCTGGCCGTGCGCGATTTGCTCGCTGAGGCCGGCCTCCGGCCGCTCGTGAAGACGACGGGCGGTTTCGGATTGCATCTCGTGCTGCCGCTACGCAACGGGTACACGTACGATACCGCGAAGATCTTCGCGGAAATCGTCGCGCGCGAAGCCGCCACGCGGCTCGGCAAGGACGTTACGCTAGAACGGACCCTCTCGAAACGCCCGCAGACCGCCGTGTACTTGGATTACGTTCAAGTGGGACTCGGAAAGACGATCGTGACGCCGTATTCGGTCCGGGCGCGCGACGGCGCCCCCGTTTCGACGCCGCTTCATTGGGAAGAGGTGGAGGCGCTGGCGCGCCGGCGGGGGAGAGTCATGCCCGCAGACGAGTTTGCCAAGCACACCATTCGTACGGTCCCGGCGCGCCTCGCGCGGGAGGGTGACCTGTGGAGCGGCCGCCGTTGGACGAAACAGCGCTTGGAGCCCGCAATAGCCAAGGCCCGGCGACTTTGGTCGTAAGAGCGGCAGCCAATCGAGCTGGGTAGAATACAACCCTATGGCGCATGCAATTTGGTCGGGAGCCATCAACTTCGGGCTCGTCACGATTCCCGTCAAGCTCTTCACCGCGGTCAAAACCGACGACTTGTCCTTCAACATGCTGCATGCCAAGGACGAAGGCCGGATTCGCTACGAGCGCATCTGCAGCGTCGACGGCAAGCCCGTTCCCTGGGACGAGATCGTCAAGGGATACGAGTACGAAAAGGGACAGTACGTCATTTTGACCGACGAAGATTTCGCCAAGGTGAACCCGGAGGCGACGCAATCGGTCGACATCCTGGAGTTCGTCGAGATCGACAAGATCAATCCGATGTTCTTCGATAAGCCATACTATCTGGAACCGACCAAACAGGGACGCCACGCCTATGCGCTGCTGCGCGAGGCGCTCGAAGACACCAACCGCGTGGCGATCGCCCGCGTCGTCATTCGCACCAAAGAGTACATCGCCGCAGTGAAGCCGATCGACGGTGCGCTGGTGCTAGAGCTGATGCACTGGGCGAACGAAATCGTGGAGCCCGGCTCGATCGACATCCCCGGGCGGGAACGGCTGCCCGAAAAAGAGATGAAGATGGCCCGCATGCTCATTGACACGATGAGCGCCGACGAGTTCGAGCCGGAGAAGTTTACCAACCAATACCACGACCAGCTGCTGACCATGATTGACGCGCGCGCCGCCGGCAAGGAGTTACCGAAGGCGAAGAAGCCTCCCGCCCGCGCGAAAGTCGTCAACCTCATGGACGTTCTCGCGCAGAGCTTGGAAGAGAGCAAGAAGCGACGCGCGTCGGCAGACGGCAAAGCGACGACGAAGCGCCGCAAGAAAACCGCGGCTTAAGTCAGCCCCGCACGATTTCGGCGGTTTCGGCGTCGCACGCGAGCTTGATCGTGGCTTCGTCGCAACGCACGGGGATGCGCTCGCCCCGCGCGTTACGCAAACCCATCCCCAGCGCGACGGCGGCGAGCGTCAACGATTCGACGCCGGCGTAGCCGGGCCCCAAAGCACCGAGCAATCCGGTGGAAACCGGCGGCGCGAGGACGCCCGACAGAGAATCGAGGGAGGAACTGGTTCCAAGTACGGTGCCCTGTTCGCGGTCGGAGGCCGCGTTGCTGATGAGCGCGGTGATGCCCGTGTTCGTCAGGGCCATGCCGAAGGAGAAAAGAATCATCGTCGCGCTCAATAATCCGAATTCGTGAACCATGGGGACGATTGAAAACCCGGCGACGAGGGACGCCAATCCCACGTTCGACATGGTGCGATCGCCCAGCCACGCCGAAATGCGTCCGACGATAACGGCGTTCATCACGACGTTGAAGACGGCGAAGATCGAGAAGAGATAGTCCGTCTGCGTGAGCGAGAAACCCAATTGTCGCGCCAAGAAAAGGGCGAAGACCGCGAACCAGCCGTAGAGCGCCAGCGCGATGGCGAGCTTCTGCAGCAGGAGACGCGCCAGCACCGGCTTTTGAAAGCTCACCAAAAGGGATTTGAGCCCTACCCGCTCCTCGTCCCGCGAGCGGGCGCGAGACTCGGGCAACATCACGACCGTCAGGATGAGGGTGACCAACTGTAACGCCGCCGCCACCAAGAAGGGTGTCGCGAAGCCGAAACGCGCGTAGAGTACCCCGCCGCCGAATGGTCCGAAGACCATTCCTGCGGCAAACATCGCGCCGATCAATCCGAAGGCGCGCGCGCGCTCGTTGGGCGCTACGAGGTCGGCAACGTAGGCCTGCGTGATGCTGATGTTGCCGCCCGAGACGCCTTCGAGAATTCGCGCCGCGAATACGACGCCGATGGGTGCGAGCGAGAGAGCCGCCGCAATTGGCGACGCCAAGCCCAGCATGGCCCAGCCGATCGTCGCGCCGATCTGACTGATGATCAGAACGGTTTTGCGGCCGATCCGATCGGAAACGTTCCCCCATAGCGGCGCGGAGAGCAACTGGCAAAACGAGAATGTCGCCATCAGACCGCCGACCACCACGGCCGAAGCGCCGAAATGCGTGACGAAATAGGGCAGCATGGGGATCAGCATGCTGAACCCAACGATGTCGATGAACGTCACGCCTAAGATCGGCAAAAGCTTGCGGATCATGCCGTAGCACCATTGCGGGCCGGCCGTTGCGCGTTCCTACTGAGACGCTTCGATGGGCAGGACCAAAGTCGAGAAGCGCTCCGACTTGCGAACCACGTCGACCTTATAAGAACGGCGCAAGTCCACGGTCGTGAGAATCCGATGGAGCGTATCCACGTTGTAGAGACGCTCGTTCTCGAAGGCAACCAGCACGTCGCCCTCGCGTAAGCGCGCGGTGTCCGCCGGACTTCCCGACTCGACCGAGATCGTCATAACGACGCGCGGATCGTCGAGACCCAGCCGCCGCGCCGCCGCAGCGGACAGCACGACGTCTTGGCCCGCGATCCCGAGGTATCCCCGGCGCACCCTTCCATCGCGGATGAGCAACCCGGCAATACGCTTGGCCGTATTCATGGCGATCGCGAAGCAGAGCCCTTGGCCCGGAAGAACCGCCGTGTTGACCCCGATGACGTCGCCCTCCGCGGTGACCAGCGGACCTCCGGAGTTGCCGGGATTGAGCGCTGCGTCCGTCTGGATGATGTTCTCCATGAGCCGGCCCGACTGCGAGCGTAAGGAGCGCCCCAGCGCGCTGATGACTCCCGCGGTGACCGAGTATGCTAATCCAAAAGGATTGCCGACGGCCACGACGAGCTGGCCCGCCTGCAGCGATTCAGAATCGCCGAGCGATGCTGCGGTAAGGCCCACCGCGCTCACGCGCAGCACGGCAAGATCCGAATGCGGATCGTCGCCGATAACGGTGGCGCTGAATTCGCGACCGTCCAACAGCGCAACGCTCACGTTCCGCGACCCGTGCACCACGTGGCTGTTGGTGAGCACGAAGCCATCAGGAGTGAAGATGAAGCCGCTGCCGTTTCCACCGCGCCGCCCGCTGCGCGCTTCGATGCTGACGACCGCGGGGCTCACGCGTTGCGCCGCCGTCGTAACGGCGAGCGAGTAAGGATCCGGCGCCGGTCGTTCGGCGACTGCTTGCAACGTCAACGGCATACCCGTCCCAA
>JAFAQW010000142.1 GCA_019245995.1 Vulcanimicrobiota bacterium
AGCGACAGCCAAAACAAAAGATTGAGATTCGCCCACATCGCTCGGCCGTCCACGCCGCGGCTCGCCCTGAGCATGTGGTGGTGATTGTTCCAATAGACGCCGATGAAGACGAAGCTTACGGCGTAGACCGCTACGGTTGGCAACACTCCAAGGAGCGATCGCAGCGTGGTCGCATCCGGCGGACGCAGTTCGAGCACCATGATCGTGATGATGACCGCCAAAACGCCGTCGCTGAAGGCTTCCACGCGGCTTTTTTCGGTGACGAATCGACGCATTGATTTGAGTTCCTCCGTCGGAGTCATGATCTGCGGCAGAACCGGACAACGATCGTCAAGCTAACCACGCGTGGAAAGTTTCTTACTCGGTTCGAGTAACCCGAGCCGGAAAACGCAGCGCGACGTACAGAAAGACCGCGACGAACGCCGGATACATCAGCACGCTCGCCTCGGTGCCGAGAACGCCGCCGTTGACCCACGCCGGACCCGGAAACGAAACGTTGAGCAGGTGACCGACGGGGACTTGCGCGCCGTTACGCGTGCCGATCACGAAGAGCTGCATGAAGTCGAACGAGACGTGTAAGCCCACGCCGAACCACAGGTTGCCCGTGCGTAATACGGTAAAGCACACGAGCATCCCAAACGCAAAGAGCGAGATGCAATCCCAAACGTTTTCCCCGGTCTTGAAGAAATAGTGCTCTGCGGTGAACCACAGCGAAAGCACGATGGCGGCGGCCCAGAAGCCGATGCCCCTGCGCAGCGTCTGCAACAAGTAACCGCGAAACCACGCCTCTTCGCCGACTCCGACGAGCAGGTTGGCGCCGAACCACGCGAGCGCAGTCCAGAGCAGCGCCGGATTGCTCAACGCCAAGCCTGCGACGCGCATCCCACCGAGCGCGACCATCAGCAGCGCCACGATGCCGGCCCACGCGACGCCGACGAGCAGACCCTCCCAAAACCGGCCTCGAAACGCCTGAGCGATTGGCAGGCCGTACGAGTCGAAGCGCCGGCCCTCGAAGTAACCGAAGAGCGCGGTGAGTCCGAGCGCGATGACGAGGGTCTCCAACTCGCCCAGCGCGGTATTTGCGGCAGACAGATCGTTGCCGAGATGCCACGCCTTGCCGAGCGCGGCGAAGCCTTTGTCGAGCTGCGGTTCTATGGCCCATTCGGCCAAGATCCAAAACAGAATTGCGTTCCAAATGGACCGGGCGCGGCTATCCAACGCAATGGGAGTGCTCATGCCGTCACCGTTCCGTTGCGGATTCGCACTCTTTTTCCGGCGAACGTGGTGAGCTCGAAGCCGTCGTAGCGCTCGTTGAAGGCGCGGCTGTAATCGCTCAAGAGCGCGATGCCCTGCGCTTCGCCGGCCAGCAATCCCGCCACGCTGTCGGAACGATAATGAACGCCGGCCGCATGGCGCGCGAACGCAATGTTCGCAGCCAACTTTTCGAACTCGCCGCCGAGCGTCATTGCTTCGCCGGTCCACGGCAGCAGCGTCTCGCCTGTCGCATCGGCAACCACCGCGTTTGGCATCGCGAACGCTTCGTTGAAGAAGGCCTTTAACACCGTCGCGCACGCTCCGGCCGTGCACGCGTGCGCCGCGGGATAGGCCGGATGCGTCGGCGACCCTTCGGGATACGCGATCGGCAACAAGGCCGTCCCGTGCAGCGACGTGTTCCGCGCCACGCCGTCGCAACGCACGAGATCCGCATGCAGTCCGTAGTCTTTGCGTCCGGACAGTTGGTAGTGCAGGCGCCCTCCGGTCGCCTCCGGCCGGCCGCGCCGGTGAATCAGCCACTTGTGATAGTACGACGTCTTCTGTCCAATCAGCGCCGCCTGCGCGATCGTCGTGAGAAACATCTTGTTGCCGAACGTAATGTCGCCGAACTGCGTCTTCGAGTCGCGATACGGATTCGTTCGCGATAGCGCCTCCGGCCCGTACCCGACGGCGATCAGCGCCGCGTGCATGAAGGCCTGGAAACTGAAATCTTTGTGCACGTACGCGGCAAGATCCGCGTTGCTGGCGAGCCGGCGCGCGGGTCCGTAGCCGACCTTCTTCGTCGCCGCCGCGCCGCGCTGGCACGCAAGCCACTCCGCCGCGCCGGTAACGAAGTTCTGCCCCGGCGCCGGAGCGGGATAGCGTTGCACGACCGTCATCGCACCGTACGGCACGTCCAGCCAAAGAAACTGGCTCACGAACGGCCCTTTACGCGCGCCCGCGAAGGCGCAGCGAAAGAGCGTCGCCGGCGTGATCGCGTTGGCTCCCGTGCGACCGAGCGCCGGCGAGAATGCATTGAGGTCCGCGGCAGCGGCCGCGACGGTGGCGTTTGTCGAATAGGACGCGAACGGCACGTCCCGCGTCAGAGCGTGCCAGTACAGCTCCGCCATCTCCGTGGCTGTCTGGGCGCTCGCAAAAGCCGGCGGCGGGACCATCGGGATCGCTGCGCTGTCGCTCCCGACGAAGTCGTAGGCATACATCGCCTGTGGATCGTTGAGCCGCTCCACAGCGAGTGCGTCCCGCGGCATCGTCTCGAATGCGTCGGCATCGCCCCGTTCGACGATGGCAACGAAGCGCGCGAAATCTGCACGATGCACTTCGCCGAGATCGTCGTGCGGCAACGTCTTCGAAAAACTCGCGCGCTTGTCGGCATAGCGTCGTTCGTCGCCGTTCGACACGTTGTTCGCCAGATCGCGAACATAGTGCGCTTGCGCCGCTGACTCGCGG
>JAFAQW010000143.1 GCA_019245995.1 Vulcanimicrobiota bacterium
TCCGACGATTGGGATCGGCTCCGGTCCCCACTGCGACTCGCAAGTCCTGGTGCTGCACGATATTCTCGGGATGTATCCCAACTCGCCGAGTTTTGCCAAGCGCTACGCGGAGATCGGGAGGCTTGCCACCGAGGCGCTGTCCGGCTATGCGGCGGACGTTCGCGAGGGCCGTTTCCCGCCCTAAATCTCAGTGCCTACCAGTTGGCACCGTTCGCCGCTACGCTTGCGACATGTTTCTCACGCATGACGAGTTCGCCGAAGATCCGTTGCTTATCGCGCTCCGCGCTTTCGAGCGCGTCCTTCTTGAGAACGGCGCCAGCCCTCGAGTGAATCCAGGCGCTCGCGCAACGATTGCAGCTCTTCGACCAGCGCCAGACCGCCGGCCGCCAATTGTCCCGCTTGACTGCGCGCGCGTGATCCCTCTGCGGTGTCGTCCTCGGCGGAACTGACCGGCGCCTCGCGAACGCGGGCGCCGGCACGTTCGAGCGCAGCGGCGATAAAGCTCTGCGCGCGGCTGCGCGATGCCTCGCTCTGCGTTCGGCCCAATGGGCGAATTTCGACCATCATCGCGGTCTTGTTCGCCTCGACCAGAAGCCGCGGCTCGTCGCGCTCGACGCCGTAGAGCGCTTCCGCGCTCGTGCCGAGCGCGCGAGCGATGCGCACGATCACGGAGATGGATGGATTGAGTCGCTGGTCCGCTTCGATTTTATAGAGGGTGGGGTGGTTGATTTCCGCTCGGCGCGCGAGCTCGTTTTGCGACCAGCCCAACGCCTTGCGACGCGCGGCGATTCGTTTTCCCAACGTCACTCATCGGGACTGTAGCAAGCGCGCAAGCTTGCCCTTGAACCGATTGGTCTTGATTTCCGCCAAGTCCGCCGTGTCATCGCTCGCTTCCGGCGCACTTGCCGGACTTTTACGACGAAACTGCCTCGCGAATCGCGTGGGCCGCCGGCACGTTGGGGTATTCTCCGATCAGGCAGCCTAGGCACATCTCGTCGCGCTTGCGTCCCACGGACTCGATCAAACCTTTCAGGCTCAAATAGCCGAGCGAATCCGCGCCCGTCTTGCGCCGAATCTCCTCGACGCTGTAGTTGGCGGCGATTAGCTCGTCGTACGTCGCCATGTCCACGCCGAGGTAGCACGGATGCTTGATCGGGGGCGAGGTAATGCGCAGGTGCACTTCTCGCGCGCCGGCTTCTCGTAGCAACGCGACGATGCGCGGCGTGGTCGTGCCGCGCACAATCGAGTCGTCCACGACGACGACGCGTTGGTTCTGCAGGTTTTCCACGACGGGGTTGAACTTCAAGTGCACGCCGCGCGAGCGCATCCGTTGATCCGGGCTGATGAACGTTCGGCCGATGTAACGGTTCTTGATCAGCCCCTCGATGTACGGCAGGCCGCTCTCGGTGGCATAGCCGATGCCACCGGCGACGGCGGAGTCGGGAACTGCCATCACGACGTCGGCGTCCGCCGGGTGCTCGTGCGCGAGCTGCCGCCCCATCTCGTAGCGTGCCATGTAGACGGAGCGATCGTTGAGCTGTGAGTCGGGACGCGCGAAGTAGATGTACTCGAACATGCAGAGCGCCGGCTGCGCCGACTGAACGTCGAGGCGGTGCGATTCGAGGCCGTCTGCCGTGACGCGGACGATTTCGCCCCGCTCGATCTCGCGCAGGTATTGCGCGCCGACCGTGCCGAGCGCGCATGATTCCGACGCGACGACGTAACCGTTCTCGCCCAAGCGCCCGAGGCACAGCGGCCGGACGCCCCACGGATCGCGAAACGCGTAGAGGTCGTTCTCGGTGCAGAGCACGATGGAGTAGGAACCGCGCGACGACGAGAGCACCGACTTGATTCGGTCGATCATGGTGCCCTTCGACTCGACGATGAGCTTGGCCATCACTTCCGAGTCGGACGTCGCTTGCAACACCGTCGTCGGCGACAGATGCTCGCGTAGCTCGTCGGTGTTCGTCAGGTTACCGTTGTGCGCGAACGCGAAGTCTCCCAGCTCCGTACGCTCGAGCAACGGTTGCGCGTTCACGACGATCGACGAGCCCGTCGTCGAGTACCGCGTGTGACCGATCGCGATATGGCCGCTCAGCTGCCCCAGAATCTCCTCGTCGAAGATGGCGCCGAGCAGTCCCATCTCTTTGTGCGACCGAATGGTGCCGCCGTCGGCCGCCGCAATGCCGGCGGATTCCTGGCCGCGATGCTGGAGCGCGTACAGCGCAAAGAACGCAAGGCGAGCGGCGTCGCGTCCGGGCGCGAAGACCCCCGTTATCCCGCACATGCTAGGTCCATTATAGCAGAGACTGCCCCCCGAAGGGTCAGTCGGAGGAGCGCCTTCCCCCGAATATCTGCAGCAAGGCGAGGAAGATGTTGATGGCGTCGAGGTAGATGCTGGTCGCCATCAGAACCGGCGACAGGCCGTTACCGCCCGCGCGCAACCGCGCGAAGTCGATCAGCACGAGACCCGAAAAGATGACGAGCGTCAGCCACGCGTAGGTCTCCGGATGGATGAAGCGCACGAAGATCGAGACGATTCCGAGCACGATCAGACCTAGCAGCGCGATGAGGAAGATGCCCTGAAAGCGGCGTAGGTCGAGCCCCGTGGCGTAAACGATCGCCGCGAGCGCAAACATTCCAAGGCCAGTGGTGAGCGCCGCGTTGACGACGACGTCGGGACCGAACGCGCGAAGATATTGGCCAATGACGGGCGCAATGCCGACGCCCTCCAAGAACGTGAACGCGTAGAAGAGCAGCAGCGACAGCCCCTCGTTGGCGCGCGTCGCGTTGATCGCGATCAAGAGGATGAAGCCGACGATCATCGCGACGAGCCCCATACCGGGCGTCACGAAATCTTGCGAGAGCCACGCCGAGAGCGCGGTCACGCATAAACCCAGCGCCGTGATGCCGAGCACTTGCGCCAGCAGGGACTGCGTCGGGATCGCGGGCGCGAGCTGGCCGCCGTAGGGGGTCTGCGGTTGAAAACGATAAGCCATGACGTTCTTTACTAACCTCCGTCCGGACGCGGGGTTACACCGGAGCGCCGATTCCTCACGCCCGGGCAATGCGGGAACGGTCCAAGAGGAAGGCTCCGAGCGCCGCGCATGCAGGCAGCACCCCAAGCAGACGGGGATTTGCTCAGGGGAGGGCGATGTCGGTGCGGTACGTCAGCGAGGCCGTCCCGAGGCGTTCGGCGAGTTGCGAGACGCCACGGTACGCGCGCTGTCGCGCATCGCGCAGATCGTCGCCCAAGGCGGTGACGGTCAGTACTCGTCCGCCTCCCGCCGCCACACTTCCGTTCCGCAGTTGCGACGAGCCCCAAAACGCGCACGCGCCCTCGTCGAGTCGCACGTCGGCGGTCAATCCGTTTAGCGGCGTCGCGCGATTGGGATACTCGGCGGTGGCCAGCACGATGCCGACGCACGACAGTGGCAAAAAATTGGCGAGCGAGTCGTCGAGCGCGCCGTCGGCGACGCTTCGCAACAGCGCGGCAAAGTCGCCCGTGACGCGCGGCATCAACACTTGCGCTTCCGGATCGCCGAAGCGCACATTGAATTCGATGACCTTCGGTCCATCGTCGCACCACATGAGGCCGCAATAGAGGATGCCGACGTACTCTTCGCCTTCGTCCTGCAGGCCGCCCAACAATGGCGCCAACACCCTGTCCTTCACGGCCTCTTCCAGGTCGTTCGGAAAGCCGGCGGGCGGCGAGTACGCGCCCATGCCGCCCGTGTTGGGACCGGTGTCGCCGTTCCCCGCGCGCTTGTAGTCGCACGCGCTGCCGAACGAAACGAACGAACGGCCGTCGCAGAGCGCGAACAGGCTCAGCTCCCGCCCGACGAGCGTCTCTTCCAACAGCACGCCGCTGCCGCCGCCCGGGACGCCGCTCGAATACCAGCGCTCGATCACGTCGCGCGCCTCGCGCGCCGACGCCGTGACCACGACGCCCTTTCCGGCAGCGAGCCCGTCGGCCTTGACGACCACCGGCCCGTCGAATTCGCTCAGCGCCTTCGCCGCAGTTTCCGTCGAGTGCACGACGTGGGCGCGCGCGGTCGGTATGCCGTGACGCTGCATGAAACGTTTGGCGAAAATCTTGCTGGACTCGAGCCGCCCGGCCGAGCGATTAGGACCGACGACGGCGATGCGCGCCTCACGCAGACGGTCCCCCACGCCCGCCGCGATGGCGGTCTCGGGCCCAATCACGGCGAGATCGATGCCCGCATCGTGGCAACGCCGGACGATCGCCTTGCCGTCGGTGGCGGACAGTTCATCCCAGTTCTCGCCGCGCGACGCGGTGCCGGCGTTGCCGGGTGCGGCGAACACGCCGTCGCAGGACGGCGACTGCGCGATGCGCCACGACAGCGCGTCCTCGCGAGCGCCGCTGCCGACTACCAGGACGCGCACGCACCTACTCCCACTCGACGGTGGCCGGGGGCTTCGTCGTGATGTCGTACGCCACGCGATTGACGTCGCGAACTTCGTTGACGATGCGCGCCGCGATGCGTTCGAGCAACGCGTGCGGCAGCCGAGCCCAGTCCGCCGTCATCCCATCGTCGCTCGTGATGGCGCGCACGGCCACCAGGTTGGCGTAGCTCCGTCCGTCTCCCATCACCCCAACGCTCTTCACCGGCGTGAGCACGGCAAAGTATTGCCACGGATGCGGATCGAGGCGTGCCGCCTCGATCTCCTCGCGCACGATCGCGTCGGCGGCGCGCAATATTTCGAGGCGCTCCTCGGTCACGTCGCCGATCACGCGCACGGCGAGGCCGGGCCCGGGAAAGGGCTGACGCTGGACGATGCCGCGTGGCAGGCCGAGAACTCGTCCGAGCTCGCGCACTTCGTCCTTGAATAGCTCGCGCAGCGGCTCGATCAGCTTGAGGCCCATCTTCTCGGGGAGGCCCCCGACGTTGTGGTGCGACTTGATCTTGTGTCCGGC
>JAFAQW010000214.1 GCA_019245995.1 Vulcanimicrobiota bacterium
GTGTTTTGGCGCACCCCTGGAACACGAAGTGGGGAAGAGCTCGTCGGTGAAGGCTGCGATCGATTCCGCCGTCAACGCATACGCGGCGGCCCACCCCGACAACAGCTAGTCCAACAAGCCGGTTGGCGGATCGATCGCGATCGTTCGCCGTTCGAGCGCGATATCGACGACGATTGCCGCTACCATCGGAACCATGCGGCCCGCGACGACCAACATGTCGCTCGCCGGATAGTGTTCCACCCGCTCCACGGCCCCGTACTCCGTTCCATCGAGGCCGCGCACGTTACAGCCGATGAGATCGTCGTCGAGATATTCGCCGGGACCGAGTGCGATTGACGCTCGCGGCGCGGTGACGACGGCGCCCACGTACCGTTGCGCCGTTGATGCGTCGTCGACGTCGTCGATCGAAATGAGTAGCCTGCCGCGATGAGGTCGCACGGCGGACAGGACGATCTGCCACGTTTCGCCGCTGGCCGCGCAGCGGAGCTCAGCGCCCGCAACAAACAGAATGCGACCCGCGCTCGTCGGATCGCATTTCAACTCGCCCCGAAGGCCGAAGACTCCGGCGATGCGCCCGACGACTACCTCATCCTTGGCCAACGCTGGTCGAACGGCCCGTGTCCGGCGAAGCGTCTGCGCCTTGCGCGGCCTCGTCGCTGTCGAGAATGTCGACGGCCAGGCGCCCTTCCGCCGTCGCCCGCACGACCGTTCGGAGCGCTTGCGCGACGCGGCCGCTGCGTCCGATCACTTTCCCCAAGTCCTCAGGATCGACGACGAGCTCGATCACGGGTTCGCCCTCCTCGTCGATGAACAGCTCGACGCGCACGCTGTCAGGCTTCTGCACCAATCTGCGCGCGATGAACTCGAGCAGCTCGGTGGCGCGGCGATGACCCGCCCACGGATCGCCGGCCGAGCCCTGCGGCTTGCGACCGGTGCGGCGCTGCGGGGCACGAGTGGCGCTGGGAGCTTTCGCAGCAGGGGGCGCGATTGAAGCGCTTTGAGCGCTTGAAGCGCTTGCAGCGCGCGAAGGGCGCGGTTGGCGTCCTAAGACCGGCCGTTCTGCATCCTCGACCGTCGCTTCGGTGAAGAGACCGAATTCATCGTCAAACGCGCTCATGCGGCACCAGTCTTCGCGGATTTGCTGGCCCGCTTCGTCGTCGGAATGGGGCCGCGCTCGACCAGCCCCTTTTCCGCAAAAAGGCGCCGCACGGTTTCGGACGGCTGCGCGCCCTTCGCGAGCCACTCGCGCGCCTTGGTCTCGTCGACGACGACGGTGCGCGGCTCGGTGCGAGGATTATAATGTCCCAAGATTTCGATGAATCGCCCATCGCGCGGCGCGCGTGCGTCTGCAACGACGAAACGATAGGTGGGCTGTTTCTTGGCGCCGATGCGGCGCAGACGAATTCGTACCATGTTCTACCCTTCCTTATTGGGCCAACCGAAACGGAGTCATGCGCCCTCGTCGTTTTCCGCCCAGCTGCTTGGTCATCTCTTTGGCCTGTTCGAACTGTTTCACCACTCGATTGACGTCCGCGACTTCCGTTCCCGATCCGCGAGCGATGCGCTTGCGCCGAGAGCCGTTCAAAATCTGCGGACTGCGACGCTCCCCGCGCGTCATGGACGAAATGATCGCTTCGACCTTGGCGAACTCGCGCTCGGGTATCTCGAAGTTCTTCGGCAACGCGCGAGACAGGCCGGGGACCATCTTCAGCAAATCGCCGATCGAACCGATCTTGCGCACTTGCCGCATCTGCTCGAGAAAATCGTCGAGCGTGAAGCTCGAGCGGAACAGCTTTTCCTCTAGCTGCTTGGCCTGCGCTTCCGTATACAGTTGCTGCGTCTTCTCGATGAGCGTGAGCGCGTCGCCCATGCCGAGTATTCGCGAGGCGAGCCGCTCCGGATAGAAAGGCTCGAGAGCGGAGAGCTTTTCGCCGACGCCCACGAACTTGATCGGGGCACCGGTGATTCGATGGATGGAGAGCGCCGCGCCCCCGCGCGTGTCGCCATCTAACTTCGTCAAGATCACGCCCGTGATTCCGAGTCTTTCGTGAAAGCCTTTGGCGACGTTGGTCGCCTCTTGTCCCGTCATCGCGTCCGCCACCAGCAAGGTTTCACACGGCTTCGCGACTTCTTTGATCCCCTTCAGCTCGATCATCAGCGGCTCGTCGATCTGCAGGCGTCCCGCCGTATCTACGATCACCGTCGAGATCCCGAGCCGCTTGGCCTCAGCAATAGCGTCGCGGACGAT
>JAFAQW010000247.1 GCA_019245995.1 Vulcanimicrobiota bacterium
TCTCACCGGAGGTCGCGTTTCAGCGCGCGAACCATCGCCGCGTTGGGATCGAGGGCGTCGGCGCGCTGCAGGTACGTCGCGGCGGCGCCACGATCGCCGCGCCGGAAGGCGACGACCCCCAGCCCCGCAATTGCGTCGGCGCTTGACGGATCGAGCGACGACGCACGGTGGAAGAGGGCACCAGCGCTCAATTCATCGCCGCACAGATCTGCCTGGTTTGCCGCCGCGATCGCGTAACGTTCGGACAGCGGCGCGATGTCGGCGGCCTGCATGAAGTGCCGCAGCCCGATCTTCAGCCACCGGCTCTGGAGCGCGCTACCGGGAACCTCTCTCCAGGCCGTTTGGTTCGCCAGCAATCCGAGGCGCCACGAAATCTCGGCAAGGGCGTCGGGATGGGCTCGCAATCGCTCGACCCGCCGTTGTAGCAGCGCCTCCAGTAGATAAGCGCTTAACGGATCGTATTGGGCCCTTCGGTCCACGATCGCTTGAACCGCGGCGACGTCCGGTGCGGCCAAAAAATACTCGAACGCGAGCTGCGGCCGATGCTGAGCGAGCGCAACGCGAGCGAGCAAATCGTCCCGAACGGGTGACGCGGGAAGCCGCACGGCATAGCGCGACGCGCCGTCGCCGTCGCCGTTGCGCAAGGCGTCCCGGGCGAGGGTCGCCTCGACGTATGGCGCGGGCGCAACGCGGTCCAAAAAGAGATAGACGCGTCGCCCGAAGGCGCTCGGCATGCCGGCGACGACACTCCGCGTCGCGGCGCGATCGCCATAGAGGCCGTCTGAGGCGATCTGGAGCAGCGCGAGCGCCCCGGCAAAGCCGAAAATCGCGAAACCCAAGACGAGGAACAACGCGCCGAATCGGCGCCCCGTCGAAGCCGAGAGCGAGTCTCGCGCGTTAGAATTTAACGGTGAAGTTGACGTCTTCGCGCAGCTGAGTACTGCCGCTGGAGGGGACGCCGGTGCCCGTGAAGCGATCTTGATACGCCGAAATCGACAGCGATTTCGACGACGAACCGGGAATGTCGAACGTCAGACGTCCGCCGTAGGAGTTATTGACGGCATCGAGATTCATGAGGCCCGGCAGGCCGTAGCCGCCGAACAGATGGCCCGTATCGTAGTTCAAGTTCAGCGTCAAGCCGTGCACGAGCGGTACTGCCAAGCCGGCGCCCACCGACACGCGGCTCATGTTGGCGTAGTTGGGTATCACGAGCGGCGCGTTGGCATTCGGAAGTTGCCACGTCGTCGGATCGGCGGTAGAGGCGGCGAACCCGGACGGGTCGTTACGGGCGAGATGCTCGTAATGCGTTCCGATGTTAACTGCGAGGTTGCGGGATCCGGCCCGCACGTCGAAATCCGCAGCCGCGCCGTACTTCGTGTCGCCCAGCGAAAGCTGTGGCGATCCCGACGTGTTGTTCGTGACCTCGCCGTGAAAGCGAACGTTGCCCAGCTGCAGCTGCGGCGTGGTCCCGAAGGCGGGGGTTGCCGAAACGCTGCGCAGCGTGGTGAGGCCCTGCGCGGCGTCGCCGAACGCCAGCGTCCCGGGCGCGGGCGAAATATTGGGCGCCGGAGCCACGGGCTGATACGTCTCCGTCAGCAGCGCGCTGGGGGCGATGGTCTCCGAAAGCGTTGTGGCGGCAGAAGGCGGTGCGAAGCGCAGGGGTCCGGTCAACGCGCCGGCATCTACCGCGCGCGCGAGATTCGCCAGCGCGCCATCGCTCGCAGCGAAGGACGGCGACGTTACCAGGGAAGCAATCGTGAAATCGACCCCGCGGCCTCCATCGAAGCCGTCGGTCACCTGCAGCGCGACGGCGCGCAACGGCGACTCGCTAACCGTGCTGCCGAATGCTGCCTCCACGGATGCGCGACCGTCGCCGGTCTCACCGAACAGCCGCAGCATCAACTGTGGCCCAAGGTCTACCGGAAGTGCGGGCGGGATTGGGGCGGCGACGCCAATGCGGCAACACAGCGCTGCCACCAGCGCTCCACCAACCACGACGCCGACTGGACGCACGTACCCCTCCCGTGACTGTCGTAGACCCGCGCAACCTTGTAGGACGCTTTCACGCGGGATACCTTAGCTTGGAGGTCCAGACTCGACTCCCCTGGCAAGGAAGCGACGCGCTATGAGGATCGCCGCGTAGTCATCGATTGGCCGCATCGGGAGCTGCAGTCCGACCGGGATGAGACGGCGCCAACCGGTGGGCGGGTGCTCTTCGAAATACAACCGTCGGGCGAGGCGAGTGGTCTCGCGTTCGTCCACCAAATGCACCGGCAGCCCGAGCGGCGTCAGCATGGGCAACACGCAGCGCGCGTTGGTACCGCGCCCCAGCGCGATCGCTTCCGCTTCGGATTCGGCCAGCAGCTGCGCCAACCGCGCGGGCAACTGCTCGAGCGACTCGATGCCGGCACGCAACACGTCGCCACCGCGCCCGACGAGCGCGTACCCGGCCTTTGCGCTGCCCGGGTCGACGCCGATGACCGCGCTCACGGCTGCTGCGTTAGCACGATGACGATCGGGATGCCGCCGATATGCGGGTAGAAGTCCGCCGCGGCATATGCCGTAAGGAGAAACGTGCCCGGCTTGTCGACGCGCTGCTGCATTTGCGCGGCGTCGGGAATCAACTGCATCGGTTGAAAGATGTCCGACAAGAAGGGCGGAAGGTGCAAGCGCCGCGCCGTGATGGAGACGTAGTTTTGCAACTGAACCAAAGCGATGTTGACGTTGGCGCCGCTCTTGCCGGGAATCACGAGTTGCGCGATCACTTGGCCTTTCTGAAAGTACCGAATGTCGGGCGTCACGTTGAGCGCGAAATGGATTTCGTCGTTCTCGAATAGGTTCTGGTCCGATGTGACGGTCAGCATGGCATTGGCCTGCGAGATCTTTGCGGCCGTCGTCAAGTCGTCGGCCAAGGCGCTGAGCTTGCGGTCGGAGTCCGGCCGGACGACGTACGGTCGCAAGCCGAGACGTGGATACGTCGCGTTGACGTACTTCACGGCAAAAAAGTAATAGTCTCGAATGGTCGCCAGGCGCGCCGACTGGCTCGCCGACTGCGGAATGATTCGATAGAACGGCACCATGAGCGTATCGACCGGAAATACCAAGCGGCCGCTGTTGACCTTGGCTTCCAAGTCGCGCTGGCGCGACTGCAGCTCCGCGATCTGGGCGTTGAGCGCATTCAGCCGAAAGAAGGCCGTTTTCACTTGTTCGGATGCGAAGATTGCAACGAGCGTGACGACCAGCGCGATGATCATTCCCGTGGCGATCGCCACGATCGTGGACGTGTACTTCGGACGTATTCCGTAGAGGCTCAGTCGCTTGCGCCCGACCTGATGGCCGACGCGATCGCCGACGTAGGCGACGATGCCCGCCAGCGCCATCACGAACACGACGTTGCCCACGCCGCGCACGACCTCGACGAAGTTCACGTCAGCGCGGCCCGCCGTAACCTGG
>JAFAQW010000251.1 GCA_019245995.1 Vulcanimicrobiota bacterium
GCCGACGACATCCTGCGCAATCTGCCGCGTATCAACGGCGTCATTCCCATGTACGTCGGCGGAGCGTGGTCGCTTGCCGCCGACGGCACGACGCGGCAGCTGATCAACCCCGCGAACGGAACCGTCGTCGCGACGATCGCGGAGGCCGGGGCCGCCGATGCGGAACACGCGATCCAGGCGGCGCGCAAGGCCTTCGACGAGGGTCCCTGGGCGAACACGAGCGCGGCGCAGCGTGCGGCGCTGTTGTTCAAGGTCGCCGACGCGATCGACGCCCATCGCGACGAGTTCATGCGCATCGATACGCTCAACGGCGGCAAGCCGTTGCGAGAAACGGAATACGATGCCGCGGATGCCGCAAATTGCTTTCGTTACTACGCCGGCCTCGCGACGAAGCCGCACGGCCAGACCTTCGACGTTCCCGCACCGTCACAAACGTTTACGGTCCGGGAGCCGATCGGCGTGTGCGGTCAGATCATCCCATGGAACTATCCGTTGCTCATGGCGGTCTGGAAGCTCGCTCCCGCCCTGGCGGCCGGCAACGTCTGCGTGCTGAAACCATCGGAGCTGACGCCCCTGTCCGCGCTTCGGCTGGCGCAACTCTTCGAAGAACTGGAGTTGCCTCCCGGCGTTCTCAACATCGTGACGGGCGCCGGCGCAACGGCGGGCCATGCGATCGCGGCAAGCACGCTCGTGGATAAGGTCGCCTTTACCGGCGGCACCACGACGGGGCGCAGCATCATGCAAGCGGCAACCTCAAACTTAAAGAAGATCTCACTGGAGCTCGGCGGCAAGTCGCCCAACGTGGTGTTCGCCGACGCGGACTTCGAGACGGCCGTGGATTATGCGCTCTTCGGCATCTTCGCCAACGCCGGCCAGGTTTGTTCGGCCGGCTCGCGATTGATCGTGGAGCGTTCGCTGCACGACCGCTTCATGGAGCGGCTCGTGGAGCGCGCGCAAAAGATCCGCGTGGGTGACGGCTTCGATCCTCAGACCGAGATGGGACCCATCATCTCACCGGTCCATCGGGAACGCGTGGAAGGCTATATCGCCGCCGGCAAGAGCGAAGGCGCGCAGTTACTCTGCGGGGGTGAGCGCCTCGGCGGCGAGCTCGCCGAGGGCAACTTCATCGCGCCGACGATCTTCGACCGAACGTCGCGCGACATGCGCATCGTGCAGGAGGAGATCTTCGGCCCGGTGCTCGTCGTGCAGACGTTCGGCGACGAAGCGGAGGCGATTCGCCTGGCCAACGACACGATCTACGGCTTGGCGGGCGCCGTCTTCACCGAAGACGTCGCCAAGGCGCATCGCGTGATCCGAAAGATGCGGGCCGGCATCACGTGGATCAACACGTACCATCCAACCTACAACGAAGCGCCGTGGGGCGGCTACAAGCAGTCCGGAATCGGCCGGGAGCTCGGCACGTACGGTTACGATGCGTACACGGAAGTAAAGCAGATCAACGTCAATCTCGACGTCGTGCCTTCGGGCTGGTTCGGCGAGTAAGGATTCGACGCATATGGCAGCAACGGTCAGGGCGATGCTTGAGGCGGCAAACGCGGTCGTGCCGCGAATCTCGCCGGACGAGCTTCGCGCCATGCAGCGGCGCGGTTCGGTCACCGTCGTGGACGTGCGCGAAGACGACGAGGTGCGCGAGAGCGGAAAGATTCCCGGCGCGGTCGCGATTCCGCGCGGGCTGCTCGAATTTCGCGCGGACCCGGCGATGCCGTCGCACGATCCACGGCTGAACCCGGAAAACGACGTGGTGCTGTATTGCGGCGGCGGCAGCCGCGCCGCACTTGCCGGCAAGGCGCTCGTGGATCTCGGATATTCGCGCGTCTACAACGTGGGGGGCTTTCGGGACTGGTGCGAGGCCGGCGGCGAGATCGAACGCGAATAGCTCGTCGTTGACGCGACGACCGCTGCGACGACGTCGCGATCGACGGATGCCGGAATCGTGCGAAGGTCGAGCAGCACGCGGCCTCGCTCGATGCGCGAAACGATGGGAGGCTCCGCACGCCGCAGCGCCGCAGCGAAAAGATCGGGTTGCTCCGTGGAGACGGCCACGGCGATGGATGGAAGTCGAGCCTGTGGAAGCGCTCCGCCCCCAATGTACGCGTCGCTCTCCACGACCGACGCGCCGTCGATCGTATCTGCATACGCCGCGGCTCGGCGCCGAAGTTCTTCGATGCTCGCGGACAGCATGCGATAGATGGGAATGCGCTCTCGGAAAGAGCCCTCGCGATAGAACTGCAGCGTCGCGCGCAACGCCGCGAGCGTCGCCTTATCGACACGCAGCGCGCGAAGCAGCGGGTTGCCGCGGATGCGCGCAATGAGATTCGCGCGGCCGACGATGATGCCGGCCTGCGGGCCGCCCAGCAGCTTGTCGCCGGAAAACGTCACGAGCCCGACGCCGTCCGCGACGGCCTCCCGCACCGTTCGCTCCTGGGGCACGCCGAATTCCGACAGATCGACCAGCGCTCCGCTGCCGAGGTCTTCGGCCACCGTAACTCCGGCGCGCACTCCGAGTTCCACCACGTCGCGCACGGAAACCACATGGGTGAACCCTTCCATTCGATAGTTCGACGGATGCGTGCGCAGCAGGAGCACGGTGCGCGGCGAAAGCGCCGCTTCGAAATCTTCGCGGTAGACCCGATTCGTCGTCCCGACCTCGATCAGCGTCGCGCCGCTGCGTTCCAGCACGTCGGGGATCCGGAATCCGCCGCCGATTTCGACCAGCTCGCCGCGCGCGACGATCACCTCGCGCCCCTTGGCAAAGGTATCGAGCACCAACAAAACGGCGGCGGCGCAGTTGTTGACGACGAGCGCGTCCTGCGCACCCGTGGCTTCTTTCAAAATACCGGTAACGTGCGCGTAACGCGACCCGCGCTCGCCGCGTTCGAGATCGAACTCGAGATTGGAATATCCGCTCGAGATCTTCGCGACGGCGGCTTGCGCTTCGGTCGCTAGGGGCACGCGGCCGAGGTTCGTATGAACGACGATGCCGGTGGCGTTGACGACCGGCTGGAGTTGCGCCAGGTGTACGGCTTCCAAGTCGGCGGAAAGGGAGTTTACGATCGCTTCGTAAGACTGCGCCCCGCGCGATGCTCGCAACTGGTCGAGGACGCGGCCAATCGTCGCCTTGATGGTTTCGCGCCCGAGCAGGCCTTCGTATCGTGAGATCGTCGGCTCCGCGAGGAGCCGATGCACCGCCGGCGTGCGATTAGGCGACGTGTTTGGTCAACATCGACGTTACGACGTTCTCAGGCACGTATCCGACGATGCGATCCACGGGTTGCCCGTCCTTGAAAAGAATCAAACACGGTATGCCGGAGACTTGATATTGGCCGGCGAGCGACGGGTTTTCGTCGGTATTGAGCTTGACGAATTTCGCTTTGTTGCTGTGCGCGCTTGCCACCTTTTCCACGATAGGGCTGAGCATTCGGCACGGACCGCACCACGGGGCCCAAAAGTCCACTAGCACCGGCTGGGTGCTCTTCAGCACTTCGCTCTCAAAGTTCGTTTGCGTAACGTCGGGTAATGAGCTCATCTCTCTCGTTCAACACCGCCGCAGGTTCTTTCGTTGCAGCGCTGGCCTCAATACACCCCGGTCCCCAGCCGTTCACAGCTCCGTTTGCTGCGGTTCGCCCGTGATTTCGGTGAGCTGTTTGGCCTGCTTCCCGAGGTTGGTGATGGCGATGACCTCGTCGCCGCCGCCCAGGCGCTGCAGGCGCACTCCCTTCGCGTCGCGTCCCGTCTTGCGAATGTCGCGCACCTTCAGTCGAATGACCTGGTTGCCCGAGGTGATCATCAGAATCTGATCGTCGGGTGCTACGAGAATTTGATCCACCACTTGGCCGATGTCGTCGCGCTGCCGCGCGAATGCCTTCACGCCCTTGCCACCTCGCGCCGTGTGCCGGTAGTCGTCGATCGGCGTGCGCTTGCCGAAGCCGAGAGAGGTCACCAGGAGCACCTCGCGCCGTCCGTCTCCGAGGACGTCCATCGCCACGACCGTGTCGCCCTTTTCCAGCGTCATCGCCTTCACGCCACGAGCCACCCGTCCCATCGGGCGCACGTCCTTCTCGTTGAAGTGAACGGCCATGCCGTGCGTCGAGCCAAGGATAATGTCGTGCGAGCCATCGGACAGATCCACCGCGAGCAGCTCGTCGCCGGCGTCGAGATTGATCGCGATCAGCCCGTTGCGCCGCACGTTGGCGAACTCTGAGAGTTTCGTCTTCTTGATGACGCCATGTTTTGTGACCATTACCAGGTACTTTTCGCCTTGGAACTGATGGATCGGGAAC
>JAFAQW010000216.1 GCA_019245995.1 Vulcanimicrobiota bacterium
AAGTCGATCAAGACGACATCGCCGGTGTCGTCGCGCGCTGGACCGGCATTCCGGTGAGCAAACTGCTCGAAGGCGAGAAGCAGAAGCTACTGCACCTCGAGGAAGAGCTGCACGAGCGCGTCATCGGACAAGACGAAGCGGTCAAAGCAGTCGCGGAAGCGGTGCTGCGTTCCCGTTCCGGATTGGCCGACCCGAATCGTCCCATCGGCTCGTTTATCTTCCTCGGGCCGACCGGCGTCGGGAAGACCGAGTTGGCACGAGCATTGGCGGAGTATCTCTTCGACGACGAGCGAGCGTTGATCCGCATCGACATGTCGGAGTATCAAGAAAAGCACACCGTCGCGCGCCTGATCGGCGCGCCGCCCGGATATGTCGGCTTCGAGGAGGGCGGTCAACTGACGGAGGCCGTGCGCCGGCGCCCGTATTCGGTGATTTTGTTCGATGAAGTCGAGAAGGCACACCCCGACGTCTTCAACGTCTTTTTGCAGATTCTCGACGACGGCCGGCTCACGGACGGTCAGGGACACACGGTTGACTTCAGGAACACGATCGTGATCATGACGTCGAACATCGGGAGCCACCGGATCCTCGACTATAAGGGTTCATTCCAAGGCGCCGACTACGCGATCATGCGCGCCACGGTGTTGGACGAGCTGCGCCAGCACTTCCGTCCCGAGTTTCTCAACCGCGTGGACGAGATCATCGTGTTCCACGGCCTCACGGAAGACGAGCTGCTGGAGATCGTCGACATCCAGTTGCGTCGCGTGCGCGAGCGCCTAGCCGAGCGGCGAATCGCGCTGGAGATCTCCGAAGCGGCGAAGCGCCACATCGTCACGGTGGGTTACGATCCGACGTACGGCGCGCGCCCGCTCAAACGAACGATTCAGCGCGAGATCGAGACGCCGCTGGGCCGCAAGATCTTGGCGGGCGACATCGGCGAAGGCGATACGGTCGAGGTCGGCTACGACGACTCGCGAGGCGAACTCACGTTTACCGTCGCGGAGAACGTGCCCGCGCCGGCATAGCCGTCGCCGAAGGATGGCAACGCAACGTACCGCATAGAGGCGGCATGCTGTTTGCCGCCTTCAGTCTCGCGCAGATCTTGGGTTATCCGTTTCCCGCGGCGCTCGTGGGCGACGCACGCGGTGAAGCGATCGCATACGCGCTCGACCAGCGCGGCGTGCGCTCGATCTGGTTCGCGCGCAGTCCGGATTTTATGCCGCGGCAACTCTTCTCGTCCAATGGTGACGACGGCCAAGAGCTGAGCGACCTCGTTATCGGCAACGACGACGCCTACGTCGTCTACGTGCGGGGCGGCGACCACGACGCAAACTGGCCCGAGCCGCTGCAGCCCAACCCCGCCTCGAGTCCCTCCCAACCCCAAATGCAAGTCTGGTCGGTGCCCACGACATCGTCCGGTTCGCCCAAGCTCTTGGGGACCGGCGATGCGCCGGCCATCGCGCCCGACGGCAAGCGCGTCGCCTTTACGAGCGACGGCGCCGTGATGGTCGCGCCCATGAACGGCAGCGCGCCGGCGCGCCGCCTCTTCTTCGATTCCGGCCAAGACTCCGATCTGCGCTGGTCCCCCGATGGCACCGCGCTGGCGTTCGTTTCCACGCGAACCGATCACAGTTTCATCGGCGTGTACCGCAATGAAAGGGCGGCGATCCTGTTTCTCGCTCCGACGACGTCGCAAGACGCGATGCCGCGATGGTCCCCCGACGGCCGCAGCGTCGCGTTCGTTCGAACGCCGGGCGACGGCGGTCCACCGCGCAACCCGCTGAACTGGAATCCCATCCCGTGGCAGATCTGGGTCGGCTCCTCGGAGAGCGGTGCGGCACATCGAGCGTGGTCGAGCAGCGCGAGCTCACGCGGATCGCTTCCCCAAACCGGACTCGGCCCGTTTCTGGAGTGGGGCTCCGGGGAGCGGCTCATCTTCAACGGCGAGCAAGACAACTGGCCCCATCTCTACGCGGTCTCCGCGAACGGCGGATCGGCGCGTCTGCTCACGCCCGGAGCGTATATGGTGGAGGGGGCCGCGCTCTCACCCGATCGCTCGTCGGTGATCTACGAAGCCAATACCGGCGGCACGCCGGGAGACGACGATCGCCGCCACCTCTTTCGCGTGAAGCTGGATGCGCCCTCAGAGGAAGCGCTCACGATGGGCGCGAGCAGCGAGTGGCAACCCATCGGGCTCGCCAACGGCGCGTTGGCGTTCGATCGGGCGACGGCCGGGCAGCCGCCGCTCGTGACGCTGCTGGCGAACGGGGCGCAGAGGTCGCTGGATGCACCGTTGCTGCCGGCCGACTTTCCGGCACACGGTCTCGTCACGCCGCGCGAGGTCGCCTTTCATGCCCCCGACGGCTGGCTGGTGCACGGGCAGCTCTTTGTGCCGCGCAGTGGCGGCCGGCATCCCGCTGTGATCTTCGTCCACGGCGGCCCACCGCGCCAGATGCTGCTCACTTGGCACTACATGGACTACTACTCGAACGCGTACGCCGTCAATCAATACCTCACGAGCCGCGGCTTCGTCGTACTCTCCGTGAACTATCGGCTGGGGATCGGCTACGGCCACGACTTCAACTTTCCGGCGCGCTGGGGCCCGACCGGCGCCTCCGAGTACCAAGACGTCGTGGCGGGAGCGCGCTTCTTACAGCGTGACCCGCGCGTGGACGCGCGTCGCGTCGGCATCTGGGGCGGCTCCTACGGCGGGTACTTGACGGCGCTGGCGCTCGCGCGCAACTCCGACGTGTTCAGAGCGGGCGTGGACTTTCACGGCGTGCACGACTGGTCGCTCGATATCGACCACCCCATCTGGGGCTTCACTCAACTCAAACGCTACCAGCAGTACGATACCAAGGCGCTGATGCGCCTCGCGTGGGACTCCTCGCCCGATTCCTCCATCGGTTCCTGGAGGTCGCCGGTGCTCCTGATCCAAGGCGACGACGATCGCAACGTGGAGTTTCACCAAATGGTTGACTTGGTCCAGCGCCTGCGCCTGGCGCGGGTTCCCTACGAAGAACTCGTTATCCCGAACGAGATCCACGGTTTTCTGCGCTACGGTTCCTGGTTGCGCGCCGACGCAGCCACTGCCGATTACTTCGAGCGGCGATTTCTCCGGTAAAAAGCCGGAGTCACCCTAGTAATAAATGACTAGGCCTTCCCCGTTGCCATAGTCATTTCGCGCCAACTAAAATAGCACAACTCACATACCGTGGTTACTGCACAAATTGAAGCCGCGCTGCCGGACTACCCCGCGGTCAACGGCAACGGCACGCACCGAAAGGGCGGCATTGACGCGATCGTTCGTCGCTTGACGAAGGCGGCTGCAAGCGCGCCATGGGTCGTAGGGATATTCACTGCCGACGGCGATCTGCGCCACTTTGCCGGCTCGAGCGGCTCGCTGAACCGCCGCAGGGCGCTCGGCGTGCTCTGTGCGACGCCCCTGCCGGAAGTCGAGGGAACGGTCGCCTTGCGCGTCACGGGCGAAGACGGAAGAACGGCGCCGGTCCTGGCGGCTTCGACCCTTCTCTCCGG
>JAFAQW010000156.1 GCA_019245995.1 Vulcanimicrobiota bacterium
CTGGAACAGCTGAAGCCCTTTTCGCGTACCGCCACGCGTATCGTGACGCTGCAAAACGGCGTGCCGTTTTGGTACGTCCGCGAACCTCCGCTGAAAAGCGTCGACGCGACGGGAACGATTGGGCGTCTTTTTGGCGACGAGCAAGTGATCGGCGGCGTCGTGCACGTCTCGGGAGAAGTCACGGCCCCCGGCCGGGTGCGCCAGAGCGGCGGACTGCGCTACGTCCTCGGAACACCGACGCGCGGCGACGCGCGCACCGCACAAAGCCTCGTCGACGTTTTTCGCAGCGCCGGCCTCGGCGCGGAATATGACGACGACATTCGTGCGACGGTCTGGCTGAAGCTGGTCAACAATGCGGCCCTCAACTCGTTGAGCGTGCTCCGGCGCTTGACGATCAAACCGATGCTGGCCGACCCGGCACTCCGGGCGGAAGCGCGGAGCCTCATGGTTGAGGCGCTGCGGGTGGGTCAGGCGATGAACGTCGTTCGCGCCGTCGATGTGGACGCGCGCATTGACTATGCCGCCAGACTCGACGACGTCAAAACATCCACACTCCAAGACTTCGAGCGCGGACGCCCCTTGGAGGCCGAGCCGATGTTGGGCGCGCTCATCGAGCTTGCCGAGCGCTATCACGTCGAAGTGCCGCGACTAAAAGGCGCTTACGTCGCCATCCGCCACCGTGCTGCAGCGGGTACCGTGCGTTGATCGCGCGGCCCTCGCCGGAGGCGCAGATCGAAGACTTGAGCGGCGTCGGTCCGAAGAGCGGACCGCTTTTCCGCGAACTCGGAGTCGCGACGCCCCAGGCGCTACTGGAATACCTGCCGTTCCGCTACGAAGATTTACGCTTTCCTACGCCGGCGGCTGACTTAGGGAAGAGCGGCGGTGAAGAAAACGCCGTGGGCCGCGTCGTCGCCGTCAAGGAGCGGCGCGCCCGAGGCCTCGAGATCGTCGAAGTCCATTTGGTGGATGACGCCGGCGCGCGCTTCACGGCGAAGTGGATCGGCCGCAATCGGTACGTGTACGGCCGCTTTCGCGAGGGCATGCGACTGTTCGTGCGAGGCAGGATCGAACGGAACTTCTCCGGGCCGATCGTCGCCGTGGCTCACTACGAACAGCTCGAAGAGTCGGGGGACTATCGGGGCGACTTGCAGCCGGTGTATCCGGCCAGCAAAGATCTTCCCACCCGCAAGATCGCCGCCGTGATCAGAAAGAATTTCTCGCGACTTCTCGGGTTTGCGCCGCTCGACGCCATACCTCCGAGCGTTGCAGTCTCTCGCGGCTATGCGCCGCTGCGAGAATCCTACCGGGCGGTTCACTTGCCCGAGGATCCCGAAGAAGCGGCCCGCGCGCGCGAGCGTTTCGTCTTTGCCGAGTTTCTCATCATGGCGACCTCCGCAGCGTTGCGGCGTTTGGAACGCGAGCGCGACCACGACGCTCGCGCTTTGCGCGTTCCACCGGACTTGCTGGAACGATTCGAAGGCGCGTTGCCGTTCGAACTCACCGGCGCACAGCGTCGGGCCATTGGCGAGATCTGGGCGGACATGAGCCGCGACGTTCCCACGAATCGTCTCTTGCAGGGCGACGTCGGCAGCGGCAAGACGCTCGTCGCGGCTGCCGCCGTGCTCCTTGCCGCGTCCAACGGCATGCAGTCTGCATTGATGGCGCCGACGGAGCTGCTCGCGTGGCAGCATGCCGAAAAGCTCGCGCCGTTGCTTGCGCCTTTTGGCCTTGGCGTCGAGACGCTTTTTGGAAGCCAGAGCGCTCGCGCTCGGAACGCTGCGCTCGCCAAGCTCTCCACCGGAGAGGGTGCTCTCGCTGTGGGGACGCACGCGCTACTGACCGAAGGCGTGGAGTTCGACCGCTTGGGACTCGCGATCATCGACGAGCAGCACCGTTTCGGAGTGGAGCAGCGAGCGCGTCTTCGCGCGAAAGCCCTTTCGCCGCACACGGTGCACATGACGGCGACGCCAATCCCACGCACGCTCGCACAGTCGCTTTACGCCGACCTCGACCTAACGATTATTGACGAGCTGCCGCCGGGCCGCACTCCGATCGAAACCTTTGCCGTGCGGGGAAGCCGGTTGCCGTTGGTTCACGAATTCATCCGGAAGAACGTTGCGCTCGGCCAACAAGCATACGTCGTTGCTCCGGCGATAGACGAGAGCGAGGACGACGCCACGCTGACGAGTGCAGTCGCGGAGGCAGAACGGCTACGGGAAGAAATCTTTGCCGACTTGCGCGTCGGCCTGCTGCACGGGCGCCTTCCGGCGCGAGAGAAGGACGAAACCATGACGCGCTTTGTCCGGGGCGAGATCGACGTACTGGTTTCCACAACGGTCATCGAGGTCGGCGTGGACGTCGCGAATGCCACGATCATGGTCGTGTTGGATGCGCATCGTTACGGCTTGGCGCAGCTGCATCAACTCCGCGGTCGCGTCGGACGAGGCGCCCTAAGATCGTACTGCATCCTAGTTTATCCAGACGATGCCTCTGAGAATGGCCGGTTGGAGATACTGACGCGGTCGACCGACGGTTTCTTGATCGCCGACGAAGATCTGCGGCTCCGCGGCCCGGGACAGCTCGCGGGCACGATACAGTCGGGCTCATCCAACCTTCGCTTCGGCGATTTGCTGCAGGACATCGATATCTATCGCGGTGCGAAAGTGGTTGCGGAGCGCATCGTCGGCAGCGATCCACGCCTCGCGCAGCCCGAGCACGCCGGTTTGCGCGCCGCGCTGGCAGCGGAGCCAAGCACCCGCGCGCTGCTGCTTTCGTCATAATCTAGGACCTGGCCGCGTCGCGCGTCGAACGCGCGCCCATGGAGCGAATCAGCGGGATCGGCTTCGATCTCGACCACACGCTCGCGATCGACAACACGTTAGAACGCGTGGCGTTCCTGCGATTGCTGGAAGCGCTCCTGGCAGGCGGCGGCGCAACCTACCGGAGCATGGCGGAGGAGCTCGACGCGATCGACGATCTGCTGAGCCATCAGCGGCACGGCGCGTTTTCCATCGATGAGGCAGTCCGTCGCTTCGTGGCCGCGCACGGCGTTGCGGCCCGCGACGGGCACGTCGAGACGTTTCGTCACACTGCGCTGAGTTTGGTCGACGATCTCGTCGTGCCGCTGCCGGGCGTGCCACAGGCCTTGCAGGCCCTCAGCGATCTCGGGATTCCGACTGCGGTCTTGACCAACGGCTGGAGCCCGATGCAGGCGCGCAAAGCTCGGCGAGCGGGCTTCAATGGTCCGGTACTGGTCAGCAGCGAGATGGGCGTGCAGAAGCCGGCGCCCGCAGCGTTCGAGATGTTGTTGCACGCGTTGGGTACGCCGCGAGAGAGCAGTTGGTACGTGGGCGACGATCCACAAAGCGACGTCGGCGGAGCGCACGCCGTTGGAATGCGAGCGGTCTGGATGGATTGGGAAGGCCGAACGTTCCCGTCCGAAATCGCTCCGGCGGAGTTTACGATTCATCGGTTCAGCGACGTGCTCACCATCGTTTCGGCGCCAGTGAGCCCGGCATAAATGCGTCAGGCATGTTTGGCCGCACTCGCGTTGGCGCTGCTCGGTGTGCACGCGCCGCCGAGCTATCAGGACCGCTTGAACGGTCTTGAACGCCGATATGTCGCGTGGTCGTTCGAGCAGAACCCAACGGCCGCAACGGACGCCGGTATCCATCAATACGACTCTCGGCTCGCCGACTATTCGGCTGCGGCGCAGGCGGCCCAAATGCGGCAGCTTCGCGAATACCGCAACGAGCTCGCCGCTCTACAGCCGTCCCCCGGCGCAAGCGTTCACGAGCGGATGGACTATCTATTGGTTCGCTCCGACCTGGAGGGAGAATGGTGGAACCGCGAGGTACTGCGCGGCCTGCAACGCAACCCGACCCTGT
>JAFAQW010000133.1 GCA_019245995.1 Vulcanimicrobiota bacterium
CTTTGGTGAGCGCGACGCGCTGTAGCCGGTGTGTCGCGGTATTGCGCACGGTAAGCGTCACGGGACCGGCGTCGAACCGGCGCGCCACGGCCGCGAAGTGTTCGGCAAAGTGCGGAAAGTGCGCGGAGCACGTTCGATCGGAATCGCAGGCTTCTTCGAGATGCTCGATGGCCGTTTGCGCGCCGCGAGCCATCGCCAACGGGATGATGTAGAAGTGGGGCGGCGCGACGCCCTCGAGGAAGATGCTCTCGACGCTGTCCGGATGGCGGCGAGCGAAGTCTAAGTAGAAGCGCGTGCCGTACGAGCCGCCGAACAGTGCGAGCTTCGGATAGCCGAGCGCGGCCCGCACGTCGTCGAGGTCGTCGGCCGCAATACTCGTGGTATAGAGGCTCAAATCCGCGTGCGCGGCGAGCTCGTCGCGGCACGCGCGAACGAGCGCATCGGGCCACAGCTGCTTGAAATACAGCTCCGGATGTGCAGCTGGCGCGAAGTCGCAGTTTTGCGGAGCCGACTTTCCGGTGCCGCGGTTGTCGACGAGCAGCAGGTCATACGTGTCGTGAAGCGTGGCGATCGCTCCGGTGGTCGCGTCGGCGAAATCGGCGGCGTTGTCGGTCGCGGCGGCGCCCGGGCCGCCCGGATTAAACGCGATCGCGCGATGCGACGGGTGCTTTGCCGTGATGTCGATGAAGCCGATCTCGATCGTGCGGCCTGCGCGCGTCTCACGATTCTCGAAGACGGTCAGCGTACCGCAGGTAGCGGCGGCATGCGATTGGCCGACGCGGCAGGATGCCGCCTTCAGCGTCCCCGCAGAGGGCGCCGGACTGGCCGTCGGCTGCGCGCCGGCGGCACCTGCAAGCGACGCGAACGTGAATGCGACGGCGACGACGCTACGCATACGCTTCATAGCGGCCCACGTTCGCGCGTGGTCACCGCGAGCCTGTCGAGCTTAATACGCGGGCTTGTCCTGACAGTGCTCGACCGCGGGATCGTCGCTGGGGAAGATGCTGAACATCGTGCCGCGGCGCACCTCGATGTTCTTGCCCTTGCGAAAGTAGTTGAAGATGCCGATCGCCGCGCCGACGCCGGGCACCGGAATCGCGCCGAGGTAGCCGGGAATCCCGGCGTTCGCGCCCGAGCGCTCGAGGCCGTCGGTGTTGTGGTTCAAGATGACGCCGAGATGGCGGCCGTCGGGCAGCACGAGGTAGCGCGGCTCCAGCACGAGCACGCCGGGGCGCGCATCGTGCGGGCCGGCCGGCGACGCCACGGCCACGATGCCTTCGCCGATCGTGCGCGCCGGAATCACGACGTTGGCGCCGGCCGTCACGGCGTTGATCGTCTCGAAGCGGAAGAAGTCGCCGGGCCGTGCATCGGCGGAGTTGACGTTCTCCATCATCTGCACGGCGACGACCGTGCACCGGTCCAGCGTCATCGCGACTGCGGCATCGCGCGTCGGCGCCGCGGCGAGGGCCAGCAGCCACGCCGATGCGATGCAAAATCGTCTCATGGTTACGTGCGGCGCAGTAAGCGAAGCTCGCCGTTGGCGTAATCGAGGCGCACCAAGAACTGGTTCAAAAAACCGGCGCCGAGATGTCCGAAGGCGGTGCCTTGCAGCGTCTGCGTCGTTCCGATGCGTTGCGGTCCGAGCCGATAATCGCCGATGCGCACTTGGCCGATCTCGCCGATCATTTGGACGCTGCTTCCGCCGATGCCGCCGACCGTGCGGCGCTGCGTGATCGTGAACAATCCCGGATGCTTCGCATAGAAATCGTACGAGAGGTTGATATTCGACTCATCACCAGTATCTACTGCCAGTTGCGTCTGCACGGACCCGAGGTCCACCGTCACGACCGGAACGAAATTTTGAAACGAGAGCGGCACGGCGATGCCCGCATGGGGCGCCGGCGCGGCGTCGAGCCGCACCAAATGCGCGGCGGCGTCGATCTCGAGGTTCGTCGTCGCCAAGACGTCGGCGCCGAGCACAACGTCGTATCCGTAGCGCCGCAAGTCGTTGAGCACGATGTAGTACGCCTCGGAGAACAAGGCGTTGCCGATCCGCAACGGTCCCGCGCGCACGACCTGCGTCGAATATCCGCCGAGGCCGCGCACCTCGAAGTTGCCGACCACCGGCGCGTCGAGCCGGCTGGCCATCTCCGAGCTCATGGAAAGCCCCGAATTTCCTGAATCGATCAAGCATCGCGCCGCGATCCCGCCGACGTTGCATTCAACGATGGGCGTGACGGCGCGCGGATCGGTGGCGACGCTCTCAGGTGCGCCGTTGAACGACGGCACGAGCCCGCGCGGCGCCGCCAGCGCCGACGCAACGATCGCGCGGTCGTCGTACCGTTCCAAGACTCTTCCGTTGTGCAGTACCTCGAAGGGCAGCGCGAACGCGCCGATGCGCCGGTAGCCGACGTATTCGAACGTCTCGCGGCCGTCGAGCGTGCGCACGAACCGCAGCAGCCAGTTCCGCGGATCGACGTAGACGCGCAGCGGCACGACGTCGCCGCCGCCGATCAGGAGCGTGCGGTACGGCTTTGAGTTCAGCGATTCCGTGCCGCCGTTGACGATGCGCACGCCGCGCGCTTCGCTCGGCGAGCCCAAAAAGAGCAATCCGCTCGCGATGCGCAGCGCGCGGAAGAACGGCTCGATCTCGCGATCCTCCGGCACGGGCGTTCCGTTCATGTTGAACGAGTAGAGCCGCTCGCCGTTGAAGTACGTGCCGTCGCAAACTTCACCCGTGCAGTGGCGCACTAAGACGCGCAAACCTTGCGTTTCGGCGGAGACGACGGTTGGAACGCCGTTGATGGACAACCGCGCGACCGATACGATGTGTGCCCGCCACACCGGTCCGGCGACCTCCCGCATGCGCTGCAGCACTCCCGCGACGTTGCCGTCGTTCCGCGCGGCTCCGAGTGTCGAAGCGAGCAGCGCGCAGAGCAAAGCGGTTCGGGCGGCGAACGGCATGGCCGATGAACTTCGAGTCGCTCGACGGCTATCTTCTTACAGGTGCGCCGCCGAAGAACGACGTGATCGAAGCGTTGCTCGCAGCGCGCCCGGCCGCTCCCGGCGCCGCGGCCTTTCTCGAAGGCATGCGCCGCCTGCGCGGAGGCACCCCCGACCTCACGCTGATCGCGTTGCGGCTTGTCTTGGCCGGCAAGAAGGCCGATGATGCAAACGTCACGGCGTTACGTGGCATCGTCGCCCGCGCGAAAGCGGGCGACCCGGCAGCCGCCAACGAGTATCGAGCCTTTTTGTCATCCGAATGACGCTGGAAGTCAATGACCTCAGCGCCGGATATGGCCGTCGCCT
>JAFAQW010000238.1 GCA_019245995.1 Vulcanimicrobiota bacterium
TTCCGGCGCTGCCGCAGTATCTGATCGAGCGACGATTCGAACAATTCGCCGCCAAAAATCCCGGCGCCGGATACCGTTCCTTCCTGGGCGCCGGCGCGTATCGTCACTACGCGCCGCCCGCGATCGCGGCGCTCGCCATGCGGGGCGAGTTTCTCACGGCGTACACGCCGTACCAAGCCGAGGTTTCACAGGGTTACCTCCAAGCGATCTACGAGTGGCAGACGTATATCTGTTTGCTCACGGAGATGGACATCGCGGACGCGTCGGTCTACGACGGCGCAACGGCGTTGGCCGAGGCGGCGATCATGGCGCTGGGCGCCACCGGGCGCAAGCGTATCCTCGTATCGCGCGCCGTGCACCCGAACTATCGTGCGGTGCTTCGCACGTATTGCGACGGTCTCGACGTCGCGGTCGACGAGATCCCGTTCGGCGCCGACGGCACGACCGATACGGACCAACTGGCCGACGCGGTGGCGGCGGCGGAATACGCGGCGGTCGCGATTCAGTCGCCGAATTTCTTCGGCAACGTCGAAGCGCTGCCGCCCCGCGCGCGCGAGGCGCTCGCCGCGACGCAAACGATTCCCGTCGCCGTCGTGGCGGAAGCGCTCTCGCTCGCGGCGCTGCGGCCGCCGGGCTCGTGGGGCGCCCAAATCGTGGCCGGCGAAGCCCAGAGTTTCGGCGTCGCGACCGCGTACGGCGGTCCCTACGTCGGCTTCATTGCTGCGGCGCAGGAGCATTTGCGCCGCATTCCCGGCCGCTTAGTCGGTAAGACCACCGACGTCAACGGAAAGACCGCGTACGTGCTCACGCTCCAGGCGCGCGAGCAACATATCCGGCGCGAGCGCGCAACCTCGAACATTTGCACGAACCAAGCGCACTGCGCGCTCATCGCCACGATCTATCTCGCTCTGCTCGGAGGCAGCGGACTGCGCAACGCTGCCGCGCTCAATTTGGCTCGGTCTCGGGAGCTTGCAAGCAGCGTCGCCAACCTTCCCGGCGCGCGACTTAAATATGCCGCGCCGTTCTTCAACGAATTCGTGCTCGACGTCGGCCGTCCGGCTGCCGGCGTGTTGACCGAGCTGCAAACGCACGGCATCTTAGGCGGGTTGGATCTCGGCCGCTTCTATCCGGAGCTGTCCAGTTGCATCCTCATGGCCGCGACGGAGCTGACGACGTCCGGCGACATCGCCGCGCTGCGAGCGGCGCTCGAGGAGGTGCTGCGTGTGCCCGCCGCTGTCTGAGCGTAACGGCGTTCCCTTGATCTTCGAGCTCGGGCAGACGGGGCGCGCCACGGCGTACTTGGAGCCGGCCAAGCCGCTCGAGACGTACCTTCCGGCGCCGGCGCTGCGTGACGACCTGCCGTTGCCCGATAATACCGAGCTCGACGTCGTGCGTCACTACACGCAGCTCTCGCAGCGCACGTTCGGCATCGACCTCGGATTCTATCCGCTCGGCTCCTGCACGATGAAATACAATCCCCGCATCAACGATGCCATCGCCGCGCGGCCGGAGCTCGCCGATCTGCACCCCTACGTGCCCGACGAGCTCGCGCAGGGAGCGCTCGAAATCATGTACGAGCTCGAACGCGCGCTGAGCTCGCTGTTCGGAATGGCCGCGTTCTCCCTGAACCCTTCGGCCGGAGCGCATGCGGAACTCGGCGCGCTTTTGATTGCGAAGAAGTACTTCAAGCAGCGCGGTGAGACGCAGCGCGATACGGTGCTGGTGCCCGACACCGCGCACGGCACCAATCCGGCTTCTGCCGCGATGTGCGGCTTCAAGGTGCTCACCTTGCGCAGCGACGCACGCGGACGGGTGGGTCTCGCCGAGCTGCAACGCGCGTTGGGCACGACGACGGCCGTTTGCATGATGACCAACCCGAACACGCTCGGCCTCTTCGAAGACGAGATCGCCCAAATCGCAGCCGCGGTGCACGATGCGGGCGGCTTGATGTACTACGATGGCGCGAACGCCAACGCGATCATGGGATACGCGCGCCCCGGCGACATGGGCTTCGATTTGATGCACTTGAATACGCACAAGACGTTTACGATTCCACACGGCGGTGGGGGCGCGGGACACGGCCCGCTGGGTGCGGCGGCGCACCTCGTACAGTATCTGCCGGTTCCGGTCGTGACGCGCGATATGGCCGGACGCTACGCACTCGACTTTTCACTTCCGGACACGATTGGTCCGATGCGGTCGTTTTGGTCCAACTTCGCGCATGCGGTGCGGGCGCTCGCGTATCTGTACGCGAACGGGGCCGAAGGTTTGAAGCGCGTGTCGCAACTTGCCGTGCTCAACGCCAACTACCTGCGAGTGAAGGTCGCGAAGTTTCTCGAGACGCCGTATCCGGAGCGCTGCCGCCATGAGTTCGTCGCGTCGGCGCAGCAACTGAAGCGCGACCACGGTGTGCGCGCCATCGATCTGGCGAAAGCGCTCCTCGACCACGGCTTCATGGCGCCGACGATGTACTTCCCGCTGCTCGTTCCGGAATGCCTCATGATCGAGCCGACGGAAACGGAGTCGAAAGAGACGCTCGACGCCTTCATCGCGGCGCTTCGGGAGATCGTGGAAACGGCGAAGCAAAACC
>JAFAQW010000203.1 GCA_019245995.1 Vulcanimicrobiota bacterium
GGCGGCATCCATCAATTGCAAGATGATGCCGTAGCTGGTTCGGGGATTGGCCTTGATGATGACGCTCTTGAACCGATGCTCCGTCGCTTCCTGAAGTTGTGCGAACGCGCCCTTGGCATCGGCAATCGAGACGGTGTTCGAGCCGATCTGAATGTGATCGTGCTCGTCGATAATCACCACGATCTGCGAAGGCTGGACTTTTTCTTTGTTGTAGGCGTCAGGCAACCTCGGCTCTTTGGTGACCGACGCCAAAATAATGAAGATAATGAGGAGCACCAACAGCACGTCCGTGAACGGCGTGATGTTGATCGTCGACATTACCTCATCTTCGCCTCCACCAGTTGAAACGGCCACGGCCCTAACCTCCTAGGATGTGACGAAACCGACGTCTTCCAAGCCGGCTTGCTTGGCGGCGTCGAGGATGCGGATGATCACCCCGTAGGGAGCCTTCGCGTCGGCGACGATCGCGACGTGGTGGTGCGGTTTCTTTTTCGAAGCGTCGTACATCACGCGGTACACGCCCACGTCGTCCGTTTTCGTGCCGTCGACGAAGATCACGCCCTTGTTGTTGACGTCGACTTCGATGTCGTTCTTGTTCTTGTTTTCGGTCGAGCTGTTTGGGTTCTTATTGGGAAGCTCTTTTTCGAAGCCCGGCGGCGCGACCAACGCGGCGAGAATCATGAAGATGATCAGCAGCACGAGCAACACGTCGGTGAACGGCGTGATGTTGATCTCCGCCATCACCTCCTGCTCTTGCTGAGCCGAAAGCAGTCCCATACGACTACGGCGCCGGCGTTACTTCGCCGTCGCCCGGGTCGTCGTGGTCGGCTGGTAGAGCTCCGTCGGGATCGGCGCGCCCGTGTTGTGGAAGTGCAGCATCTCGGCGAGCTGATTGGCCGCGACGATCATCTCTTGATTGTAATTCTTGATGCGGGACTTGAAGAAGTTGAAGAATACCACGGCGATGACGGCGATGATCAAGCCGGTAGCCGTGGTGATGAGCGCTTCCGACACGCCCGCGGCCACAACGGCGGGCGTCGAGTTGCCCTTCAGCGCGATGTCTTGGAAGGCTCGAATGATGCCCAAAACGGTGCCGAAGAGTCCGACGAACGGCGCGATCACGGCGATCGTGCCGATAATGGCGAGGTTGCGCTCCAGGGAGTTCAGATGTTCCATCAGGGCGATCGAGAGAGCGTCCGTAATGTCGGCGCGATTCTTCTCGCCTCGGCGAAGGCCGAACTCCAAAATGCGCGGCAGCATTCCGCGATGCTTCTTGCAAACGTCGATGGCGCCGTCCAGGTCGTCGGCGGACACTCTTGCGCCGATCTGACGCAGCAACCCCTTCGTATCCGAGTGCTGCATCTGGAAAAACACCAGTCGTTCGATGACGACGGCGAGACCAACGATGGAAATAAGCAAGAGCAGCCACATGTCCCAGCCGCCCTGCTGCATCAAGCCCATAAAACCGGAAAACATGCTCTAGAGCACCTCCACTAACATCTGTTTCGCGCGGCTACCCGGCCCCGTGAGACCCGCGAGATTGGCCTAGCCACGGAGAAAGTCCTGGTCACGCTCGCGGCCGCCGCCGGACTGTCCAGACGGTGCGGCGTTGAGATATTTCTTTGCGAAGGATTCGACCTGAAGCGAGAGCGATTCGTTGCCGGCTGCCTTCGCTTGCTGGTCGGCCTTATCGAGGGCCTCTTGGGCCTTTTTCTTGGTAGCGTCGTCGTGACTCGACGCCCACTCACCCGTCAGCGCGACGCCCTCGCTAAAGTTGGCGAGCGCATCGTTCGGCTTCAACGCCAACGCCTTGTCGGCGTAGCTTTGCATCCGCTTGTAGTCGGGCTTGTCCATCCTACCAATTAAGAACGCCGCTTCCGTGTAGGCCGTGACGGCCACGTCCGGATCTCCCGAGGACGCGGCCTGCTCGAAGTCCTTGAAGGCCTCGTCGTAGTTCCTGGCGGTTACGGCATCGCGCGCCTTGACGATCATGGCGTTGCCGAGGATCTGCCCGACGACCCGGCTATTGGGATCCAGACGCTTGATCTCGGCGGCGAGCGCCTGAGCATCCTGCGTATCGTTGGTACGAATGTACGAGACCATCAGCCAGGAATCGACCGTGATCTTCGCGGTGGTCGGACTCTTCGGATCGGCAAAGACGGCGGAGTGAACTTCCTTGAGAGTCGTAATGGCCTCGCTGTACTGCTTGTTGGCGGCTTGCGCAACACCCAGCGCGTACTTCGAGTCGGAGCTCGGGTTCAAGGCCATCGCCCTTTGTGCCAGCGTCAGGGCCTGCGCCGGATCTTGCTCCGCAACTTTGACCGCCTGGACCGCCAGCGTTTCCGCCTGATTTCGGCTCGCCGTCGTCGCGCGCGCGCCGCCCTGCTCGCCCTCGGGCGGATTGTTCACGACCGACCGACCGTTGAACCGCAACTTGAAGTCGTAGAACGACGTGATCGGCGTCGATCCCCGGTGCGCCGGGCGATAGCTCGAATTCTGAGCGATCTCCATGGCCGCGGCGTTATCCCCGGAGTTCGTGGAGCTGATGACTTTAATCGCCTTGTGGCTGCCGTCGGCATTCACCTGAACCTGCACCGTGACCGTGCCGCTGCCGGCGATGGAGTGCGTCGTGATGCCCTGATGGAGAAGCTTGGCCGGCACGAATTCGTTGGCGTATTGAGCCACGGCCGGGAGCGCCGTCAGCACGAGCGACGTTGCAGCGCTTGCGGCCAGGGCTCTAATCGAAGAAATCATTGCAATACCTCGAGACGCGTTGAAGGATCACTTGGTACGCGGAGCCTTCGGCGGCGGCCTGCGGTCGCGTCGCAGGGCCGCCCGCTCTCCGGCAGTCAGCTCGCGCGACGCTCCCCAGGAGAGCGTTCCCAACTTCAACGGGCCAAAACGCGTCCGCGTCAATGCGAGAACCGGGTGCCCCAAGCGCTCGAACATGCGGCGAACTTGGCGGTTGCGTCCCTCGTGAATCGTCACCTCGACGGTGCTTCGATCCGCGCGCGCTCCGACGACCCGCACCTTCGCGGGAGCGGCCCGAAAGCCGTCGACCAACAGACCGCGCGACAAGCGGTGCACGTCTTCGGATGAGAGCCGTCCGGCGATCTCGGCGCGATACGTCTTCTCCACGCCGAATCGCGGATGGAGCAAACGATGCGCCAGTTCGCCGTCGTCCGTGAGCAGTAAGAGTCCGCCGGTATCGTAGTCCAGACGGCCGACGGGAAAGACGCCGCGCCGCCGAGGCACCAGGTCCGCTATCGTCCGACGGCCCTGCGGATCGCGCATCGTGGTGACGACCCCGACGGGCTTGTTGAGCATCAGGTAGGTCGCGCACGCGGGCGGCTCGACCGCGCGTCCTTCGATTTCCACGCGGTCGCCTTCTCCAACGACTGCGCCGAGCGTGCGGACCACGGTTCCGTTGAGGCGCACCTTACCGGCGGCGATCAGCGCGTCGGCGCGCCGCCGCGCCGCCACTCCCGCGCGCGCTAAATACCGATTAAGCCTCGTTGCCTCTGCATCTCTCTAAGAAGCATTCATCGCATGGACGTGCGGCGTACGACGTAATGCCGAGAAGGCTCGTGACGGCGAGCCCTTCGACGGGCTCAGGGTAAACTGTCCTTGTCATCCTGAGCTTGTCGAAGGACGCACGGCAGTAGGAGCCGCGCATGGACGCGCGGCGACGAACGTCTCCGAGGCGTTATGTCGTACGCCGCACGTCCAGGCCGATTAATACTTCCCGTTGTCTTCGTAGCCGCGCGACATGGACAAGGCTTCCTTAGTGACGGACTGCAGGAACTCTTCGTTCGTGCGCGTCTGCACCATCTTGTCGAGGATGATCTCGGTGATGTCGCCCGTGTTGAGCACGGCGGTGGCGCGCCGCAGCATCCAGACCTTGCGCATCTCGTCCGGCGACAGCAATAACTCTTCGCGCCGGGTCCCCGAGCGTTTGATGTCGATCGCCGGGAAGACGCGCGATTCCGCGAGTTTGCGCGTGAGGTTGAGCTCCATGTTGCCGGTACCTTTGAACTCTTCGAAGATGTCGTCGTCCATTTTCGAACCGGTCTCGATCAGCGCGGTGCCGATGATGGTGAGCGAGCCGCCGTGCTCGATCTTGCGCGCCGCGCCGAAGAAGCGCTTCGGCTTGTGCAGTGAGGCGGTGTCGAGACCGCCGGAGAGCGTGCGCCCGGAGCTCTGCACGACCTGATTGTATGCGCGCGCCAGCCGGGTGATCGAATCGAGCAGAATCACGACGTCCTTGCCGAGCTCCACGAGTCGCTTCGCGCGCTCCATCGTGAGCTCCGCAACCGTCGTGTGATTCTCGGGATGCTCGTCGAACGTCGAAGCGACGACTTCACCGTCGATCGTGCGTTGCATGTCGGTAACTTCTTCGGGCCGCTCGTCAACGAGGAGCGCGATGATGTGCGCGTCCGGGTGGTTGATCGAGATGCCTTGAGCGATGTTCTTGAGCAACGTCGTCTTACCGGCCTTCGGTGGCGAGACGATCAGCGCGCGTTGGCCTTTTCCGATGGGAGAGAACAGGTCGATGACGCGCGTGGAGAGCTGCGTCGAGCGGTTCTCCAGCTTGAAGCGCTGTTCGGGGAAGATCGGCGTGCCTTTTTCGAAGACCGGCCGTCCCCGAACGGCTTCGGGATCCAGTTCGTTGACCTTGTCGACGCGAATGAGCCCGTAGTACTTTTCGCCCTCCTTCGGGCGGCGGGCTTGACCCTCCACCATGTCTCCCCGGCGCAACTCGAAGCGGCGGATCTGCGACTGGCTCACATAAATGTCGTCGTTGCCGATGTAATAGCCGGCGCGACGTAAGAAGCCGTAGCCTTCGGGCAGTATATCGAGTATGCCGCCGGCCACTTCGATGCCGGAGCGCGCGATCTGCGTTTGCACGAGAAGGTCGACGATTTCATCCTTCTTGAGCTTTGCGGGGGTTGGGATCTCAATCTCCAACTCCTTAGCGACGTCGAGCAACTCCGTCTTCGTCTTCTCGGAGAGCACCGCGGCGGTCAATATCGGCGGCGCTTCGACTTGCGGAAGCTGATCGTGAAAGGCGGCGGGATGCTGACCGAAGTGATGGCGTCGACGCGAACGCCGGCGGCGTCCGCCGCCGCCTTGCTGCGTGCGCATGTCGTTATTTGAGCGATGGTCGCCGGTGGGACGATGTTCGGTTTGCAGAAGATTATCTCTCTGTTAATGCCGCGCACGTCGATCGTCGGCGGACTTCGGCGTGGCGAGGCTGCCATCGCGGTCGGACCGGTGACGTGAGCGTGGAGGTATCAAAGGTTGTCGCTGCGATCAACAACCGACCGCAACGCGACGCAGACACTATAGCATAGGCGCCGCAGCCCTTCAAGCCTTATTCAAGCGAGCGGGTCCACTCACGTACGCGCTCCCGGCCGCGAAGAATCGCAGCGGGCGGGTGGCGGCGCGCGTGATCCCGATCCGCGGTCCACAGCGGACCTCCATGCCGGCGCCGTCGCCGTGGGCGAGCCAGAGTCGCTCGTCGCGGAGAACGTCAATGCCGTCGAGCGAACGATCGATCCCAAACGCTTCGCAGAGGCGGCCCGGACCGCGGCAGAGCTCCCGCGTCAAAGTGGTCGCTCGCCGTGACTGCATCAATGCGATTCCCTCGAGCGGCTCGACGGCGCGAACGAGCACGCCGGCGCCTTCTCCTTCCGGCTCGCTGGAAACGTTGAAACAGAACGCCGTGCCGTAGATGAGGTACACGTAGGCGCGATGCGGAGGCCCAAAAAGGCTGGCGTTGCGCCTCGTCCTACCGGCATATGCGTGACATGCCGGATCGCCCGAAAGGTAGGCTTCCGTTTCCACGATGCGTCCCGTGGTTCGCCCCTGCTCGTGCTCCCGAACGAGAATGCATCCGAGCAACGCTCGCGCCAGTTCTGCGGTGTCCACGGGTAGCACGCCCGGCCGAAGCCGGCGAAGCCTCATGCGGCGAGATTCAGTGCCGCTTCAGCTCGTGCCCTGTGGGTGAGATCCTCCGTGGAACCGACGCCGATTTCGCATTTCGAGAACGCATTGAGCTCGCAGCGAAGACGGACGTACGAAAGCGCCAAATGCTTGTCGATCTCGGAGCCCCTCGTCACTTCGTTCGCAAGGCGCTCATCGTTCAAAAGCAATCGAACGCACCGCATGCCACGACGGCGCAACGCTCGAGCGACCGCGCGCAACGCGGCGTAATCCGCGAGGCGCTCTTTTTCCGGCCAGCCGGTATCCGGGGGCACGGCGAACGGCACACGGATCGTCTCGGGGATGAGGCCACCGCGGGTGCGAGCGTAGGCGATTCCCCGGCCGGCGCGGCCCAACGCGTATCCGACGCCTACCTCGACTAGCCGCTCACCTGTCTTCACCGCCGCATACTCCCACCACTATTGTAAATCGAACGTATGTTCGCGTCAAGCGATACGCCGCGCTCGCACGAGGCTCCGGTAGAGGTCGAGCATGCGGTCGGTTTGGCGGACGAGCGAAAACGCCGCTGCGACGTGGCGCGCCGTTTTGGCGACATGCGGTATGGGGCTGAGCGGCACGTCCTTGAAGGCGGCCGCGAACTCGCCGGGCGTGGGCGGTGCAACGGACGCGGCGCGGCCGAGCACTTCACGGTTCGTGGCCGCATCGGCCGCGACGATATAGGCGCCCGCCGCCATGGCTTCGGCGAGCACCAGGCCCTGAGTTTCGCTGGTGCTGGGCATGACAAACGCGTCGGCGCTGGCATAGAGGGCCGGCAGTTTCGCTCGCGGCACGGCGCCCAGGAAGTGGAGGCGCGGCTGGAGCCCAAGATTTTGTCCCAGTTGCTCGATCCCGTGCCGGTCCGGACCTTCTCCCGCCAAGACGAGATGCAGCGATGGATCGGCCGCGCGCGCCAAGGACGCCACCAGCAGCTCGACGTTTTTCTCTTTTGCCAATCGTCCGACGTACAGCAGCAACCTCTCGCCGTCGCGAACGCCCAGCCGCCGGCGCAACGCCGCATCGCGTCGCCCAGAGCCGAAAAACTCGACGTCGATCCCGCTCGGCACGACCTCGAGACGCACCGTGACGCCGAGTTCGCGTAGCCGCGTCGCCATCGCATTGGTCGGTACGACGACGGCGTCGCTGCAGTTGGCGAAGCTGCGCGTCAGGCGCGCGGTCGCGAAGCGCGTCGCATTCGGCTCGAAAGGCACGTAGTGCGCGTAGGCCTCCAGTTGCGTGTGGTACGTGTAAACCAGCGGCATTCCGAAGCGCCGTGAGTATCGGAGTCCCATCCAACCCGTGATGAACGGCGAATGCACGTGCACGATCGATAAACGTTTGATGATCGCGTTTCTATTGCGCCGGCTCACGAGCGGCAACGTGAGCCGATACGGCATGCGAGTTGGCAATGGAAGCGACGGCATCCGAAAGACCGGACCGTCCGCTTCGTCGTAGCCGGGAACGCGCGGCGCGAAGCAATAGACGTGATGGCCGCGCGCCCGCAGACCGTCGGCAAGCGCGTCGACTGACGCAACCACGCCGTTGATGACGGGGCGATAGACCTCGGTAAAAAAGCCGACGGAAAGTCGATCCACCTTTTTATTCCTTCTTTCCGCGCGTAGCGGCGGCCCGCGCGGGCCGATCAGGAAGGTTGCTCCTGGTGCGATGTGACTTTGCCGGTATGGGCGGTTTGGCGGGCATGTGCTATAGTGCCCAGGTCAGAAGCCTGCCAGTCAATATAGGAAGCAGGCCAGCGCACCGCGCATGCGGCTCGCCGCGTATCGTTCGCTTCTGCGGGTGGCGTCAAGCGCATACCTTAGCGACGAGCCAGGAAAGAAAGGAATCTCACTGTTGTTGCGACGCGCAATTTGCGCCACGGTTGTACTCATTGGATCGCTCGGGTACCATGCATCCGCCGCGGCGCAGACAACCAGCGTGACGTCAGTCCGCTGGCATCACGACGGCGTCGTCACGTGGGACCGTCTCGAGCATCGCAGCATTGCTCCACCGACCATCCGTCGCCTAACCCCCGGGTTGGCGCCGGGCAGTGCGAGGTACATCGCACGCGGCGCGGACGGCACGGTCGAGATGAGCGTTCGCTATTCGCAACGCGACGGTGGCCCGGTCCATCGGGAAGTTCTGGCAAAGACGCTTCTCGTGCATCCGAGGCCGCGCGTTCTGGCGATTGGCGTCGGACACTCGCCGTTCGCGCAGTTTGAAGCGATCGGGATTACGCGCATGGCGGCGATTGCGCGCGGCGTCCTCACCATGGTCGCGACCGCCTACACTGCCGAATGCGGGGGCTGCGGCGGCATGACGGCCATCGGACGGCGCGCCGGTTACGGAATCGTTGCGGTCGATCCGCGCGTGATACCATTGGGAACGCGCCTCTACATTTCGGGCTACGGCCCAGCCATCGCCGGCGATACGGGGGGCGCCATCCTCGGTAATCGCATCGACCTCGGATTCAACACGCTGCGCGACGCCTTGCTCTTCGGGCGGCGTAGCGTTACCGTCTATAAAATTTAGCGGCGTTCAGCCCAAGAAACGGTTTGGGCAAAACTTTCTCGTCAATGCGGCGGCGGCGCAGCAAATTGCGCGCTTGAGTCAAGGGGATGCGGGCGGGGGCGTTCGCACGCTGGAGATCGGTGCCGGAACCGGCGTGCTCACCGCGGCGTTGCTCCAGCACGGAGCCGCGGTCACGACGCTTGAGATCGATGCTCAACTCGTCGAACGTCTGCGGGCGCGCCCCGACCTCGCAGCAGCGGAGATCGTCCGCGCCGACGCGCTCACGTTCGATTACGGGGCGTGGGCAGGCGACGGTCCATGGGTCGTTGCGGGGAATCTTCCGTACAACATCGCCACGCCGCTGATTCTTCGCTTGATCGAAATGCCGCAAGGACCACGAACGCTGACGGTGACCGTGCAACGCGACGTCGCGGATCGCTTTGCTGCGGCCCCCGGGAGCGCCGCGTACGGCAGCCTCTCGATAGCGGTGCAGTATTGGACGAACGTTGAGCGCGCGATGCGCCTTTCGGCGCGCTCGTTTTTTCCGGCGCCGAAAGTGCAATCGACCGTCGTGCGGCTGACGCGGCGCAGCGCACCTCCGGTGCAACCCGGCGACGAGGCGTTGTTTTGGAAGGTCGTGCGCGGCGTGTTCGCGTACCGCCGCAAAACGCTCGTCAATGCGCTCCACCTCTCGCTCGGCTTCGAGCGTACGGACGTTGTACGAGCGCTGGCGCAGAGCAACCTATCTCCGGAGATTCGTGGTGAACGACTCGACATCGGCGACTTCGCCCGTCTGGCCGACGCGCTGGCCGCCCAATAGCTTCACCGGGCTCTGGACGTGGGCGCTTGCCGGAGCGATCGCCGTCATCTTCGGGCTCGTCTTCATCGCGGGAATCCGCTCGAGCGGTATTCCGCAAGTCAATGCGGTCGAGTTCGACGTTCTCATTCTCTTTCAACTCGTCTTCGAGGGAGCGCTGTTGCTCATCGTGTTGGCGGCGCTGCCGGCCTTGTCGAAGTTCAGCCTGCGCGAGCTCGGCTTCCGGCGCCCAAGCGCCGGCGACCTCGGAACCGCGTTTCTCGGCGCCGTCGGCATGGCTATCGTCGCTAATGGCGGCGCATCGCTCATCGAGTACCTTGCCCACAGCCGCCACCAACAGGATATCGTCGAGATCTTTCGGCAGCTGCACGAACCGACCACGATTGGAATCTTCGCGCTCTTCGCCGTCGTTTTCGCGCCCTTTGCGGAGGAAACGTTCTTCCGCGTCTTCTTCTTCAATCTCGGCCTGCGGTACGGCGGATTCTGGGCCGGGGCGGTCGCGAGCGGAGTGCTGTTCGGCATCGCGCACGGCGATGCGTTCGCGGCGCTGCCGCTGATGCTGGGCGGCGTGATTCTCTGCTCGGTTTACTACCGCACTCGCAACGCCTTCGCGCCGATGATCTCGCACGCGGCCTTCAACACGCTGTCCCTCGTGGCACTCTTGGTCGCTCCCAAGCTTACGTCATAATCGCTTGCGCGGCCGACATCGCGTCGAGCGCTCCGATCGAATGCGAATCCAGGAAATGCAGCCGGTGCGCGTGCGCGTGCGGTTTCGTCAGTGATGCGGGACGGCGGTCGAAACCCAGCTCGCGAACGCCGGCGCCGAGCAGATGAATCGCCGCGACATTGGGCTCGTCATACCAATCGGGATGATGCGCGAGCCACAAGCCGACGGTGGGAATGCCGCCGCGTGCGAGCACGAAGTGCAGCGGTCCGGCCGGGATGCCGACGAACAGGTCCATGCGCGAGGCCAACGCCTTGAAAACGCGCGCAAACGGTTGATCGAGATCCGCGAACAGGCGCGCGAAGGTCGCATCGCCCAAGGCGTCGTCGTCCATCGACAGAACCCGCCAGCGGCGCGAGCGTGACTGCAACATCGCGGCGAAGCCTCGCGCTTGCGATCCGTCGCCCCAGTTCTTTCGCGACGCCGTGACGCCGCTCGCCGACACGACGCAGAGCCGCGTTCCGGGCGGCGCCAATTGCGCGAGCCGCTGGTCGACGGCGCTCTGCACGTCCGGCGCGGGCGAAAAGGCGATCGTGTTTTTTAACGGTTGGGACAGTGCGGCGCGATCGAGTCGTTCCGGCGCGACCAACAGGCGCACGAGGTTGCGTGCCTTTGTATGAAACGGAAACGCGGTTCGGCCTTCGGTCTCGGGGTAATCGGTCCACAGCAGCACGTCGGGGGCGAAGCGCGTGACCGCTCGGTCCAACGGCGGCGGCACGGTAATGCGCCGCCGTCGTCCGTTGCAGTCCTTCAGGCGCAAGCCGAAGTGCGGCGCACCGAGTTGTGCGCCGTCGCCGGGCGCGCGGACACCGCTGAGCAATGTCCGAACCGTCGCGTGTTCTTCCAGCAGCGACACGTAATCGTCGCCGAAGCGCGTGATTGCATAGTCGTTGGAGGGCTCGAGAAACTGCGCGAGCGCGCCGAAATGCACCCAATCGCCAAAGCCGTGCGGCCAGTAGATCAGCACACGCTTGCCGGAGACTTTCGCGAACCTCGCGCGATCCTCGCGCATCGCGAGCACGTCGACGTGCGCGGTCATCGCGAGACCGGGACGCCGCCGCAGAGACGGGGGGGCGCATGTGCCACGAGGCTTTGGAAAAATGCCCGAGCGTTCGTGTCGTAGGCGGGGCACGGGCGCAACAACGGATCGGGATGGGGATCGAGGCGCACGTTCGGATTGGCGGCGGCGACGGCCCAGGTGCCCTCATCGCGCCGTTGCAAGAGCGCCGCGCCGCCGCCGTCGCGCAGGGCGGTTGCACGCGAGTATGCGTTCCAGTCGACGATGTACGGCCACCGTCCCGGCCGTACGACCGTATCGTTGAAAATCAACAACATGACGACGGCCGCGCAAGCGGGCATCGCGCGCGCGAATCCCGCAAAGCGCCGCACGCCGAACGTCGCGGCGATCGCCGCGGCCGCCAAGAGACACGCCGTGTAATGCGAGCCCACGCGGCTCGCTTCGTAGTTCCACGGACGCATGAAGACGATCTCGGCGAGCAATGGAATACCGAGCAGCAGCCATCGCCCCACGGCGATCGGCGCGAACGCGAACGGTGCCGACAATAGGAAGAGCATCGTCATCTTACCGCCGGGGTCGTAGATCGCGAGACCGTACCGGGGCAGACTTGGCGCGGACGCGACGCTGCGTTCGGCCAGCCAAAAGCCGAGGCCGTTGCAAACCGCGAGCGCGCCGAGCGCGATGCCGAGCCGCCTGTCCCACCAGACCGCGCACGCGATGCCGAACCACAGCACGAAAAATATCTGGTCTTCCTTCAGTCCCAGCAGCCCTTGGGCGACGAGCAGCGTCAACCAAAAGTTGCGCCGACGCGCGGACAGCGCCGCGCCGAAGGCCAGCAATGGCACGAAAACGTTTTCCGAAAAGTTATCGTACGCCAACCCCTGCGCTGAGGGCGTCAGCAAGTAGGCGATCGCGACGACGTTTGCTCCGCGCGCGCCGATACCGAGTTCACGAGCAAAATGCGCCAGCGCGACGGCGGCCCCGGCAACGGCCAGCACCTGCACGACGATCAGCGTCTCGGCGCGAGGAACGAGCGCAACGATCGGCATGAGCGCGCTCAACACCCACGAGTCGTGAACGGCAAAATGGGGCCGCCATTCACCGTAGTTCCACGATGAGCCGTGGCGCAGGTTCACCAGCGTCTGCAAATACGTTCCGAGATCGGCGCCGTAACGCAGCGCGTAAAGCTTGTTGAGATCCAGCGCGATATAGACGCCGGCAAAAAGCGCGGCGGCGACGTACGTCGCTCGCAGCTCGGCCCGCTTACCCTTCATTAGGCTTCGCGATAGACGCGGTCGACGATTGCCCGCAGACGCTCGATGAACCGCGGCGGCGCAAAGCGCTCCGCATGCGCGCGCAGGCGTTGCGGATCGAAGCGCGCGGGAGAGAAACTGCGCAGAACCGCCGCGAGCGATTCCGCGTTGGGCTCGTCGAAAAACGCGCCGGTTTCGCCCTCGACGATCGTCTCGAGAGCGCCGCCGCCGCGATAGGCGATGGCGGGCCTGCCGGCGGCCGCCGCCTCGAGCGGCACGAGTCCGAAGTCTTCTTCGCCGGGCACGATGACGGCGCGCGCGTTGCCGATCAGCTCGTTCAGGCGCGCGTCGGAAACGAAGCCCAGCATCGTGGCCGTGGTTCCGCGCGCCACGCTGCGCAGCGAACCTTCCGCCGGACCGCTGCCCGCGACGAAAAGCTTCACGCCGGCGAGCCCCGCGGCGCGGATGGCGAGGTCCACACGCTTGTACGGCAAAAGGCGCGCCGCGACCACGAAGTAGTCACCCGCCCCGCTTCCGACCGTGAAGCGCTCCACGTCCACCGGGCAGTGCAGCACGTCGGCGTCGCGTCCGTAGTGCTTGCGAATCCGCTTCGCGACGTTGTCGGAGTTGGCGACGAAGCGCGTTGGGCGCGTTGCGGCAAGGCGATCCCACCGCGCGAGCCGATCTACCAACGGCCGCAGCAGCGGCGAGCGCACGTACTCGTCATACGCGAATGCAAAGCGGCTGACCGTGTTGATGTAGCAGACGTGGACCGCTCGGGGCGGTACGCGAACCCCTTTCGCCCACGCCGTCGTGGAGCTGACGATCGCGTCGAAACCGGACAGATCGAAGCTTTCGAACGCGCGCGGATACAACGGCGCCAGCGCGCGGAAAAACCGGTTCGCCAGTGGAACGCGCGACAGGTACGACAGGCGGACGCGATCGGGTGGCACGAGATCCCGAACGACCCGTTCGTCGTAAAGCGACGTGTAAACGGGCGCCTCTGGCCACGCGCGAGCGATATGCGCGAAGACGCGCTCCGCGCCGCCGCGCTGATTCAGATAGTCGTGAACTAAAGCGACGTTCAGTTGCTGACGTTGGTGCCGCGGGGAAGTACCAAGGCGATCGTCGGATTGCCGAGGTACGATCGAGCGACGCGTTGCACGTCGAGCGCGGTGGTTGCGGCGATTGAGGTGAGCGTGCGATTGATGAAGTCGGGCGACGAGCTTTCGCGTGAGAATACCGCCGCGAGCCAGGTCCGCGCTTCCAGGGTCGTCGCGTTGTTGGCGAAATCGCCGGCGGCCTGCGCCTTGAACTCCTCGATCGATCCCTGCAATCGCGTTGCGGCGAGCACGCTGACGACGGAGAGCGCGGTCGCGAATGCTCGACTCGGATCGCCAATGAGCCCCCCGTTCACGTAGAGCACGAGGTTGGCGGGAGCGCGATCGTACGCGTAGAGCGTCCCCACCGAACGCGACGCGAACGTCGGCGTTACGACGCCGGGAACCTGCGCGATGTCGGCGAGCGTGCGCCGCACGAACGCCGACAAGACCAACATCGGGCCGAAGTCCCGGCTGCTCACCTGCGGGGCCGGGTACTGTGCGATCAGCCACGGCGAGGAGATGTCGCGGTGCGCGATGATCTCGTGCGTGGCGCCGCGCAGCTGCGGCACCTCGACGGAGACGGGCTGCGTCGTTCCGGCGGAAAGCGCGCCGGGAATGGCGCGCAGCGCGTCAGACGTCAGCGCGTCGAGCCGTCCGCCTGCGCTCACGATGCAGCCTCCCTGCCGATAGTAAGCGTGGTAGAACGCTCGCGCGTCGCTGCCGGAGAACTGCGTCAGCGAGGCCGGAGTGCCGAGTTCGGGGAGACCGATGTTGGCCTGGCGCGACGAGGCGGCGTTGAGCATGTCGAGGCCGACCTGTAGCGCGACCTGTTGCACGCGCCGGATCTCATCGATCAGTTGCGTGCGCGCATCGCGAATCGTCGGCGCGGAGAAGTTCGGCGCGGCGAGCGCGCCACGGAACAAATCCAAGACGGCTGGGGCGTCGGTGCTCAGCGCCTCCACGTAGAAGCGCACGTCGCCCGGATCGATCGTGAAGTGCACCGAACCGCCGTGCAGAGCAATCGCATCGTCAAGCGGCATGGCCGGCGCGTTGCCGGCCGGGACCGGCGTGCGAATGATGGCTTGCGCCACGAGAGCGGAGAGGCCGTTTTGCTTTAACGTCTGACGATCGAGGCCGGCGCGAACGACGATGGTGACGCCTACGAGCGAGAGTGCGTCGTCGGACTGCCGCACGATCGTTGCTCCTCCGGCGTTTTCGACGCTGGGCACCGCGATCGCGGACGCCGCCGCTCCCCGTATCGGTGACGCGCTCGACGCGATCGCCGCAGCAAGGGCAATGCTGAGCACGGCGACGTTTCTCAATTTAGGAAGCGCTCTTTTTGGAAGGTGGGGCGACCAGTTCGACGACGGCCGGCTCGCGCAGATACCGACGCACGACCTCGGCGACGTATGCCGGATCCAGCGCGCGCGCCAGACGCTCGTACTTTCCGTCCGGTATGCCCGGCGCGTACTCCGGATCGCCCTCGACGGTGTACCAACCGAAGTTGTCGGCACGTTGCTGGGGTGTCTGCGTCTCGGAGGCCACGTGGTACAGAAAGGCTTCCCGCGCCGCCGAAAATGTCGGCGCGTCCAACGGTTGCTGCAATCGATCGAGCGCGTCCAAAACGTGCTGCTGGACTTCTTTTTGACCGCTGCCGCCGATCGTGACGATCATCACGCCAGGATCGTGCAGCGTGATGAACTGGCCGACGATGAGCGCGTCCGGTCCGCTGCGATCCACAGCCTTCCAAACGATGCCGGTCTGCTCGCGAAAGAGATAGTCTGCGACGAAGTCCAGCGCCGTCGCCGCGCGTTCGTCGGCAATGGAGGGCCCGACCCACGCGAGACCTAGTCCGTCGATCGCGCCCTGCACGGTGGCGGATCGAGGGCCGCCGGCCGGTTTGGAATCGTACGGTGGCTCCATGGGTCCCCCGCCGTTTCCGTCGGTGACCGCACCGACGGCAGATACGTCGACGTTGCCGCTCAGCGTTAGAACCGAATTGCTAGCGCGAAACGCCCGCTTTGCATACGCGCTGATCTGCGACGTCGAGATGCTCGTGAGTTGTGAAACGGCGCTCGGCAGCGGCGGATAGCGCGCAGGACCTGCAGCGAAAACGTGCTCGAACAGCAGGTCATGCAACATCGTGTCCGCTTCGTAGCGCTGTTGAACGCTGAGAACGGCGGCGTTGGCTCGCGCCGTCTTCACGGCAGCATCGTCGATGCTGGGCGCGAAATACGCCGACGTCATACCCGCCACGACGCGGCGCGCCGCGGCGGCAGGCACCACCGCACCGATGCCGACGATGTCGGGGTACACCTCGATGTTGAGCTCGCCGCCGACGGTATGCACGAGCGCGTAGAGCGACTTGCCGCCGGCCAGTGGCGCGACGGCGGCGGCCGTGGCGGCCAAGTCGCCGATTCCGACCGTCGCGTTGTCGTAACCGGCTGCGGGTGCGCGAAACCAGAGACCGACCGCCGCCGTGGCGACCGTCGCATCGGCCGACAACACGTAGGCGCCGCCGCGCGGCAATACGCCGGCCTGCGGCACGCTTGCCTCTGCGCTGGATGCGGCGAAGAACGGCAAGGCGACGAGCAGCATCGTTGTGACGCCGGCTCGCGCCGTCATGCCGGTTCCGGAGAAATCTTCGGAGGCAGGCGGGCCGGTTTTTCTGACCGCTTCGGCTCCTCTACGGCAGGGCGTTCTGCGGGCGGCTCGGGCGGCGCGGCTTGCGGAACGGCTCGCTCGTAGGCGCGCCCTTGTAAAATCGCTCGCACCTCTTCGGCTTCGACGGTCTCGTACTCCAGCAGCGATGCCACCATCCGCTCGACCTTATCCCAGTTCTCGTTGAGAATGCGCTTGCCGTTCGTGTAGCATGCTTCGATGATCTTGCGGACCTCGCCGTCGATCTTGCTCGCGACTTCTTCGGAGTAGTTGCGCTCTTCGCTGATGTCGCGTCCGAGAAAGACCTGGTGCGCTCCGCGCCCGTACTGGATCGGACCCAGATCGCTCATGCCGTACTGCGTGACCATGCGGCGCGCGAGCTCCGTCGCCTGTTCGAAATCGTTGCTCGCTCCGGTCGTGACGTCGCCGAACTTGATCTCTTCGGCGATGCGTCCCGCCAGCATGCGCTTGATGATCGCGAGAATCTCGTTCTTCGTCTGCGAGTGACGGTCGTCGTCCGGCAGCGACCACGTGATGCCGAGCGCCATGCCGCGCGGGATGATCGTCACCTTGTGCACGGGATCCGAGTTCGGGGTGAGGCCGCCGACGATCGCGTGCCCGGACTCGTGGTACGCGGTCGTCTCCTTCTCGCGCTGCGACATGACGACCGACTTGCGCTCGGGGCCGACCATCACGCGGTCGATCGCCTCGTCGCAGTCGTTCATCTCGATGACCGATTTGTTGCGCCGCGCGGCGAGCAGCGCCGCCTCGTTCAGCAGATTCTCCAGATCCGCACCGGAGAATCCGGGCGTGCGGCGCGCGAGCGTCTCGAGC
>JAFAQW010000027.1 GCA_019245995.1 Vulcanimicrobiota bacterium
CCGCGCGACGTCGCCCGCACACCACCACGCCTCGTGCAGCGGGATGATTTCGGCGGTCGCAGGATGGGCGACGAGCGTCGCCCGATCGGTGCGAAACAGGCGCACGAGCCATTCGCCGGTCCAGATGCGCATCGGCTTTCCGCTGAAGTAGGTGGTTCGGCGCATTGCGTAACCGTCGGGTGCCTCCGACGCCGCGAGAATTCCCTCACGTAGGACGTCGTCGAGCGCCTCGTCCGCGTCCAGCATGAGCGCCCACGGAGTCCGCACCTGCGCCAGCGCAAAGCGCCGAGCATCGACGAAATCGGTCCACTCGCGCTGCACGACCCGCGCGCCGGCGCCACGCGCGAACTGCAAGGTGTGATCGCGCGAGCACGCGTCTAAGACGAAGATCTCGATACCTCGCGGCAGGCTGGTGAGCGCGCGTGGAAGATTGCGCTCTTCGTCGCGCGTCAAAATAACCGCCGTGATCAGACTTGCGTCCAGGCCCGCTCCTCGCCGACGATACTCTGGTGCGTTAGACGTTCCTCGTGGGCGAGTGCCGCGCCGATGAAGTCTCGGTAGAGCGGCGCGGGCCGGTTGGGGCGCGACTTGAACTCGGGATGCGCCTGGGTCGCCACGAACCATGGGTGCAGATCCGGCGGCAACTCGATTACCTCGACCAATTGCGTCTTGTCTACGACGTGATGGCCGGAAAACCGCATGCCATGCTCCTCGAATAGAGGACGGTAGCGGTTATTGAACTCGTAGCGGTGGCGGTGGCGCTCGCTGATCTCGAGCGTGCCGTATGCCTTTGCGGCCTGACTTCCCGATTCGAGCGCGCACGCATACGTGCCAAGGCGCATCGTGCCGCCGTACTTCTCCAGATGGCGTTGATCGGGCATGAAGTCGATCACTGGGTCCGTCGCGGTCTCATCGACTTCACTCGTCATCGCCTCCGACAGCCCGCAGACGTTGCGGGCGAACTCCACGCAGGCGAGTTGCATGCCGTAGCAGATGCCCAAGAACGGAATTTGGTTCTGGCGGACGTATTGGATGGCGCGCAGCTTACCCTTGACGCCGCGTGCGCCGAAACCGGGCGCGACTACGACGCCGTGCGCGCTGCGCAGCACGTCGATTCCGTGCTCTTCGATCAGTTCCGAGTCGATGCGGCGTATCTCGACGGCGGCCTGATGGAAGACACCCGAGTGGTGCAGCGCCTCGTTAATCGAAATGTACGCGTCCTTGAGTTCCACGTACTTGCCGACCAACGCGACGGTGACGCGGCGGCGCGGATAGAGTAACCGTTGTGCGATCGCGGCCCAATCGTCCAGGCTCGGCGCCGCTGTCGGTAAATCTAGCTTACGAACCGCGGCCTGCGCCAGGCCCTCGGCCTCGAGGTTCAGCGGCACTTGATAGATCGTCGGCGCGTCGATGTTCTGTACGACGGCGCTGGGCGGCACGTCGCAGAAGAGCGCGATCTTCTCCTTCAGTTCCAGCGGCATCGGCATGGACGACTGCGTCCGGCAGACGATCGCGTCGGGCGAGATTCCGATGCCGCGCAGTTCGCGAACGGAGTGCTGCGTCGGCTTGGTCTTGAGCTCATCGGCAGCACCGAGGTGCGGCACGAGCGTCAGGTGCACGTACATCACGTTCTCGTCGCCGACGTCGTAGCGCATTTGACGTATCGCTTCGAGGAACGGTAGGGACTCGATGTCGCCGACCGTTCCGCCAACCTCGACGATGCAGACCTCGGCGTGACTCGCCTCGGCGACGCGCTTGATGTGCGCTTTGATCTCGTTGGTGATGTGCGGAATCACCTGAACGGTCGCGCCGAGATACTCACCGCGTCGTTCTTTTTCGATAACCGAATTGTAAATCTGGCCCGTCGTGACGTTGTTGGCCTTCTGGAGGTTCTCGTCGATGAAGCGTTCATAGTGGCCTAGGTCCAGGTCCGTTTCGGCGCCGTCTTCGGTCACGAAGACCTCGCCGTGCTGATACGGATTCATCGTGCCGGCGTCGACGTTAATGTAGGGATCGAGCTTTTGGATCGACACGCTGACGCCGCGCGCCTTGAGCAGTCGCCCGAGGGAGGCGGCAGTGATGCCCTTGCCGAGCGAACTCACCACGCCCCCGGTGAAGAAGATATACTTCGCCATCTCGGGCGGTTGTGTTTCGCCGAAGGCGCTTGGTTACCCTTGGCTGCTTATTTGCGGGGGCAATGTGGCGCGCGGCTAGATCAGCGCCGTGACGTACCGACGGAGGTTCCCGTAGTCGCTTTTCACCTCCGCGAACCGAGCGCGCAGACCGGAGCCGACCAAATCGGCCAGGCTATCAATATTGGGCGGCGCGGCTTCGCAGAGCACCAGTCCGGGCGATTCCAGCAGCGGCGGTAACCCCGCAATTAGCCGGCGGTAGACGGTCAGTCCATCCCGGCCGCCGTCGAGCGCAACGCGCGGTTCGAAAGACACGGGACTCGGCAAGCGTGGCAAATCGGCGGTGGGAACGTACGGCAGATTGGCGATCACCACGGAGTACCTGCGATCCCTGACCGGGTCGAGCACATCGCCGTGATAGAACCGGCAACGGTCGCTCACCCCGAGGCGCCCGGCGTTACGCGACGCGACCTCCAGGGCTTCCATCGAAACATCGGTGCCGTCCACGATCGCGCCCGTTTCGGCAGCCATCGTGCACGCGATGGCGCCGCAGCCCGTCCCGACGTCAAGTACGCGCAGCGGCCGTCCGTCCGAATAGTCCTGCGCTTTGACGAATTCGAGCGCTTCATCGATAAGATGCTCCGTCTCCGGGCGCGGTACCAGCACGTTATGGTCGACCGCGAACTCGCGTCCGTAAAAGCCGGCAGAGCCGACGATATACGCGATCGGCTCGCCACTTAGGCGCCGCTCACTGAGCGACATAAGGTTCGCACGCTGCTCCGCAGAAAGCCGCGATTCGGGGCGCGTTACGATCCATTCAGGCGGACGCTGCAGGGCGTGAGCAAGCAGTAACAGCGCATCGGCCCTTGCCGATGGACTCGAAGCGCAAGGGCGGCGCTGAGCCCACGCCAACGCGTCAGCGACGGTCTCCGCCTCGACCGCTCCGATCACGCGACGGGGTCGCCTGCCATCAAGCGCGCGCGCTCGTCCGCAATGAGCTCCTCGCTAATCGGCATGAGATTGCCGTCCATGATGCCGCGGATGTTGCCGAAGCTTCGGTTGATGCGGTGGTCGGTCACGCGGTCTTGCGGAAAGTTATAGGTACGGATCTTCTCGGAGCGATCGCCGCTGCCCACTTGCGATCGGCGTAGCGACGTCACTTCTTCTTCCTGTTCGAGGCGCTTGCGGTCGTAGAGCGTCGCGCGAAGCATCGCCATCGCCTTCTCACGATTTTGTTGCTGAGAGCGCTCCTGTTGCGACGCGACGACGATGCCGGTCGGCAGGTGCGTGATGCGGATCGCCGACTCCGTCTTGTTCACGTATTGACCGCCGGCACCGGACGCTTTGTACGTATCGATCTGCAGTTCCGATGGCTTGATGGCGATCTCGACGTCGTCGTCGACCTGCGGCAACACCGCGACGGTGGCCGTGCTCGTGTGAATGCGCCCCTGTGCCTCGGTGGCAGGCACGCGTTGCACCCGATGAACGCCGGATTCGTGCTTGAGGTAGCGGTACGGCTCTTTGCCCTTGACGGCGAAAACGATTTCTTTGTAGCCGCCGGCCTCGCTAGCGCTCTCGGACGCTAATTCCACCTTCATGCCGACGACCTCGGCGAAGCGCATGTACATGCGCGCCAGGTCGCCGGCGAAGATCGCCGCCTCGTCGCCGCCCGCGCCGGCGCGAATCTCCACGAAGACGTCTTTGTCGTCGTTTGGGTCGCGCGGCATCATCAGCTCCGTCAGCTCTTTTTCGAGCGCCTCGGCACGGTCGCGTAACGCCTGATTCTCCTCGCGCGCCAGCTCCCGCAGCTCGCCGTCGCTCTCACGAGCCAAGGCGTCGTTGGCGGCGATCTCGTCCTGCGTTCGGCTAAGTCTCCGGAACGTTTCAACCGGCGCTTCCAAGACCGCTCGCTCCTTCACCAGGCCGGTATAGCGCGCCTGATCGAAATCGCCGGCGGGATTGGCCAGCTGCGCGTCGATTTCGTCAAAGCGCCGCGCCATAGCGGCAAGGCGCACGATCAATGCGTCGTTCTGCACGCGCGCCCCAGGCAGCTAAACTTCGGCGGCGGCTTTTCTTGCCTCGCGCGCCGCTTTGCGCGCGGCGGCCTCTTCCTGTTTACGGCGCGCGGCCGCCGTACGCTGGTTGAACTTATCAACGCGGCCTGCGGTGTCGACCAACTTCTGCTGGCCCGTAAATAGCGGATGGCACGCCGCGCAGATCTCCACGGCGATCTCGGGCAGCGTCGAACCGGTAACGAAACTGTTGCCGCAGGCGCAGTGCACGCGCGCCTGCGGATACCATTTTGGATGGATCTTGCTCTTCACAGCCTTTGCATTATAGCAGCCGGTGCAAGTGCATCGAGCGTGGGCACGCTCGGCTCCTGCCGAGGGCTGGGCTGCGCGCCATCGAACACTCTCGGCCCAAACGGTTAGGTTGGGACATGAAACCATGAAGGCTCCGCTCGCACGTCGCTTTTCTTTCGCCGCCATTGCGCTGCTGTTCGTGTGCGGATGTGGCGCACCGCGCTCGACGCCGGTCGCGTCCAACCCCCCGAGCGGAATTCTACCTATCCCGTTGTCGGCGCGAACAGCGGGACAGGCTGCAGCAACTCGTATGGTGCGGCAAGATGGTGCCGGGATTCCGGATCGAAAGCGCACCCGTCCGCTGCTGTATGTGACCAATTTTGACCCGGCCTATCCTGAGGTGACTGTATACCGCGCAGACGCGCTCGACCCACACCCTATCCGAGCAATCAGCAAGGGACTTTTCGAATCTGTTGGCGATTGCGTCAGCCCCGATGGGACGCTCTACGTGACGAATATCCCCGGCAATAGCCTCGGGTGGATTTCCGTCTATCCTCCGGATCAGTCCAGACCGTCCCGAATGATCACGAACGGGGTCGATATTCCAGACCTCTGCGCACTCGACCGCCAAGGTAACCTTTGGGTAACAAACTATGGCGGCGCCAACGTCGCGGAATACAAGGCGGGCGCCTCGCAGCCCAGCGAGATCATTACGCGCGGCGTGCCATACCCCGCAGGCATAGCTTTCGATCGATCAGGAAATATGTACGTGTCGAACGACTCGGGTGGCAGTCAGCCCACATGCGACGTGGTTGTATATCGTCCTGGAAAGAAGAAGCCTGCGCGGACCATAACCGACGGGCAGGAATCCGCGGCCGGTATTGCTGTTGACTC
>JAFAQW010000185.1 GCA_019245995.1 Vulcanimicrobiota bacterium
TGGCGACGCTGGCAATGGTCGATCGAATCGACGACCCGCGCATCGTCGCGCGATTGTGGCATGCAGTCGCGTTCTTTAGCGTCGGAAAACAGCGCGTAGACGCCGGCGAATCGGCGCTCGAGGCGGCGCGGCGTATGGGCGACCCGCAGCGCGTCGCCGCTTGTCTCGGCATTTTGGCCGAGGGCTATCGCATGACGGGCAGATTGCCGGAAGCGGAGGAGGCCATCGACCGGGCGTTGGCGCTCTACCGCGACCTCCACAAGACCCGCACGAAAGCTTATGCCGTCGCGCTCGATTCACGCGCCTTGCTGCTGCACGCGACCGGGCGCATCGACGAAGCGCGCCAACTCTACGGCGAAGCGATGGCGCTCTACCAATCGCTCGGCGATGAAGAACGAGCCATGACGCCGCGGATGTATCTCGCCGACCTCGAGTTTCGCGCCGGGAACGTCGAGAGCGCGTTGGCGATCGCAACGGAGGCCATCGGATTCTTCCAACAGCGCCGCAACGTCATGCGGGAGGCCAATGCACGTGCCAATGTGGCCGCGTACCACCTCGCCCTCGGTCAGTTCGATCAAGCCCGGCGGCATGCTCGCGCGTCGCTCGTCCTCTGCCGGCACTTGCAATCGCCGCAAATGACGGCGGTCGCCATGGAGCATTTGGCGCACGTCGCGGTTGCGCAGGGCGACGCGCGCCACGCGGCCCGCCTCAGCGGCTATATCGACGCCTGGTACGCGCGCGAAGCTCTGGAGCGCGAGTGGACGGAACAGCAATGCTACGAGCGCCTTCGTGCCCGGCTGCGTGAGGCGCTCTCGAAAGACGATCTGGACCGCTATCGGGCCGAGGGCGCCGGTTTCTCGCAGGAGGATGCGTTCGAGGAAGCGCTGGCGGCGCCGATTCCCCAGAGCCGTAGCGCCTGACGGCGGCCGTATCGCTTCGGGCGCTAGACGCTCGGTAGACGGTAGCCCGCTACGCTACCGGCAGATCACTCATACTTTTGCGGAGATAGCACGATGCGACTTTCACTTTTTCGCGCGGCCGCCATCATGTTGGCGGCTGCGATACCGGCGGGCTGCGGCTCGAATTCCTCGGCTGTCGGCGCGTTGCCCGCCGGCGCCGGGATGGCGGCGATGCGGTCGGGCCGCGTCACGCCGGCCGGCGTCTCGGTCAAGCAGTTCAAGATTCCGCTGAGCGGCGTCCAGCCCGACGACATCGCTCTCGGCGAAAGCGGCAATCTGTACGTCAGTCAGCCGGTCGGCGTGCCGAAGACGTACCTTTGGCAAGTCACCGAGGCCGGAAAGATCACCTCGGTCGGCTCATTGGGGTATACGGGTCCGGTCGGGATCACCGGCTATAAGGGCGCAGTATATTTTGGCCTGCAGCAGAGTTCGGATCAAGAGACTCTGGGCATCTACTATGCCGGGAAGTTGACCTTGAAGCGACTGATTGGACCGCCGGTGAATGCGATCTACTATCTAAAAAAAGATAAAGACGGATCTATCTGGTTCAGCAATCCGGGAGGCTACCAGGTTGGTCACATCGTCAACGGGTCGTACACGACGCTGCTGGCGCCGACGAAGTATTGTTCCCCGTATGGCATTACCATTGGACCGGATAAAAACGTCTGGGTCGCCGAGCAGTGCGCGACGACGACGGGCCGGATCGGAAGGATCACCGCGAAGGGACAGTGGACGGAGTTCCCGCTCCCCAACAACCAACAACCTCCGCCGGGGGACGGCATCATCGCCGGTCCGGACGGCAATCTCTGGTTCACGTTGGACACGCCGAACATCGGAAGAATCACGACCGCGGGAAAGATCACCGAGTTCCCGCTCGGGCCCAGCGACGGCCCCGGCTATGGGATTACCGTCGGCAACGATAAGGCGCTGTGGTATACGCTGCAGCAGTCGGGTCAGATTGGAAGGATGACGACGAAAGGTTCCTCCACGGCCTACGCGACGCCCGGAGGCGGGAGCTCCGAACTCACGGGCATCAGCGCTGGTACCGGCCGAACGATCTGGTTTACCGAGACGAACTCCGGTCAGGTTGGTCGCCTGACGTACTAGGCGCCGAAACGAGCCGGCGGCGCCGCCTGCGTCGCCGGCTTCTTTATTGGTGTAGTGTGTAGTCCAAAGTCGTCGTTCCGCTCGAGCTCGGCGCGCCGGGCGGCGCGTTCTTAAACGTATCCACGGCGTGCAAATCGAGCACCAGGTGGCGCCGCATGTCGTAATGGCCACTCCCGTCGATGCCGTCGCTGCCGTTGGGCGACGCAAAGCTGCCCTTCATCGAAACGGTTGCAACCTGCGCGGCGGCCCCCGTTGCGGAGAAGTCATACGTTCGCGACATGCCATACTGGTCGTGAATGTCAACGCGCCAGGCATCGCCGGGTTTGATCTGACGTCGCCGGCCGCAACCGGCCGCGAAGGCATTGAACGAGGCGAAGCGATCCACCATCTCGCCGGCCTTTTGATTGTGCGTTTCTTCAGGGGGCGCTATGCCGTGCAAACCCGTCGTGAGCTTCATGTTGGGATCGTATTGGGGCACGAAGCGTCCGTCGCTCGCGAGGGTCGCGGCAAACTGATTGAAGCGGGCAAAGGCTGATTGGTCCGCCCCACGTAGGCCCGCCTCCACCGAGTTGGTGAAGGAAACGTTGACGTGAGCGGAGCCGTCGGGGTTGATGCGGTCTGTGGTAAGCGTCAACACGAAGTTGACCGGCGTCTTATTCGCCCGCGCTCGCGCGGCCTCGACCTGTCCCCGGATGCCGGCCGGTAGGCTCGAGTAGTCCGCGCTGATGTTGCTGGTGCTGGTGAGCTCGTAGACGAATGTTTGTCCGACGGAGCGAGGCGTTTGCGCGCCCGCCGGCAAGCACGCGGTCGCAGTAACGGCCGCAAGAATCACTGGCGGAAGTCTGGATTTACTCACGTTATTTGCTCCTTTGCGCCGAAAAATGACGCCATGCGCGCGAGGTTAACCCAGCAGCGTCTAGGCACCGTCTAACGACGGTTCGCGGCTACTGCCCGTTCGTAAGCCGTTTCCAAATCGCGGTGAAACCAAAGACGCGCGTACCGTTCCCGTACGGATGGTTCCGGGATCTGGAGCCGGCGTTGACGATAGATCTTCCACGCTCTTGCCAGATGGGCATCCGCCTCTTTCCCCATTCCCGAAAGCTCGCAGGCACGGGCTGCAACCAAAAACACCACCTCCGGCTCGCCGAAGCGCATCGGCTCGGATTGCAGCGCAGGCAAGAACTCGCGCATGCTCTGCAGCGCGATGGCCTCGTTTCCGAGCTGTGTCGCAATCCACGCGCGATCGCTCAACGCGTCACAACGTTGAATCTCGAGCCCTGGAACGCCCAGTAAGGGCAGCGTTTCGTCGAGGCGGTCGAGTGCCGTCTGAAAGTTGCCCTCCGTCGCGTCGCATCGAACGAGTTTCATGGATGCTATTGCCTTGTTGCGGGAACCCGAAGCGCGACTTCGGTCGAGGGCGGCCGTCGCAGTCGCGCGGGCGTCGTCCACGTCGCCTCGCCTCAGATAGGCTTCGGCCGCGAGGCAATCGACCGCTTCTGCGAAGAGCCCCGCTCCCGTGGCCTCGGCCATCTTCTTGCCGACACCGGCAAGCGCGATCGCGTCGTCTAAGCACCCAAGCCTGGTCAGCAACAGCATGTGATTGAGATGCGCCGCGATCACATTGCGCGGACGATCTATTGCTTGGAATATTTCGATTGCGCGTACGAAGTGCCGGCGGCACGCCGAGACGTCGAACCGGTACAAAGCGACGACGCCCAGGGCATTGTTGGCGGTTCCCTCGTGTCCGCGGTCACCGCAGGCCCTCGCGATCTCGAGCATCCGGGTGGCGTGACGCTGCAGCTCGTCATAGCGATTCTGCCAATTTGCCAACCGGCACGCCATCAAGAGGACGGCGAGTTGCGCCGGGGGCTCGCCGGCGACGCCGCTCAGCGCCTCTGCTTTTGCAAGTGCGGCCTGCGCGCGCGGAAACTCGGCATTGCGGTCGTAAATATCGGCCAAGAGACAATAGCAGCGAATCTGTGCGGCGGCGTCTTGAACCGCGATGGCGCGCCGTAAGGCGCGCTCGCATTCCTGCACCGCATCGGGCGAGCGCGATGCCAGCATCAGCAGCCGCGCGCGGGCGTAGTGGCCCTCGATCTCGGCCGGGGCCGAGTGCGACGATTCGGCGAAGCGGACCAGCTCCTCGATCGCGGCGCTTTCCTCGTCGCGCCGATCCGTCGTATGAAGAAGGTTGATTCGCCGGCGCAGGATCTCGCAGCGCGTTTCCACGTCGTCCGCAGCAATCAAATCGGATAGCGAATCTAAATCCGCCTCCCGGCTCGTCGAATCGCCTTTGCGCGCGAGCGCCTCCTCGCGGATGAGCAGCAACGCGCTCTTTTGGGCGTCCGAGTTCGCAACGTGCAGTCCGGCAGTGGCCCGCGCAGCGGCATCGTCGTACGCGAACCGTGCCAACGCGAGCCGCGCAGCCCGCGCGTAAAAGTCTGCTGCCTCGTAACGTTTCGCGGCGCGTTCGAAATGCCGGGCGATCCGATAACTGAACTCGTCCTGCCGCGACGGATAGAGCTCGAGCAATGCGAGTGCCACGCGTTCGTGCCGGCGCGACAGATCGTGCGTCGCCGCCTCCGCATAAGCCGTCGCCTCGATCAGGTGATGGGCGAACGTGTAGTCGCCGCCCTCGCCCAAGCCCGTATCCCTGATCAGTCGCCGATCCAACAACTCGTGGACGGCGCCGTTGACTCGCGTCGCATCCCATGCGGCGACGTCTTGAAGGAGGTCGCCGTCAAAGGCGTCACCGATGACGGCGGCAAGGAGCGCGAGCGAATGCGCATCGGGGCTGAGTTGCGCCAGACGCGAACCAATGAGTTGGCGAATTCCGCCCGGGACTTCGTGACGAAGCGATTCGGCCGTGCCGGCCTCGAGGGCTGCGGCCAGCAGCTGCGTCAGAAAAAGGGCATTGCCTTCGCTGCGATTATAGAGTTGCTCCGCCCAGCCGGCATCCGCCCGAAGAGTGCGTGGCAATTTGGACAGCATTTGCCGCACGTCGTCGTGAGCGAACGCCCCCAGCGCGAGTCGCGGGATAGGCCGATTTGCGATCGAAGGTTTGCGTAGCCGTCGCAGCGGATGCGCGCGGTCGATCTCCTCATCGCGATACGAGCCGACGATCAGCAAGCGCGTTCGCGCGATGCGTCGCGAGAGATTTTCCAAAAGGTCGATGGTCGCTTCGCCGGCCCAGTGAAGGTCCTCGACGATCAGTAGCGTCGGACGATGTGCTCCCAACGCGTTCAGGACTTGGAAAAACGCTTCGAAAAGGCGAACTCGCACGTCGCCCGAAGCCGCCGGCACCTCGAGTTGCGGATAGCGACTCGCGAACTCAGGCAGCAACTCCGCTAAGATAGCGATCCAAACACGATCGACGCGCAGGCTATCGATGATAGCGCCCGCGCCGTGAAGCGCCTGAAGCACCGCTTGGTAGGGAACGCTTTCAAGCGACGACGTCGCGCCGAGCAAGACGCGGCCGCCTTCGGACTCGACGAGTCGTTTAAACTCGCTCAGCAGGCGCGTCTTCCCGATGCCGGCTTCGGCGCTGACGAGGCCGAGCGAACCGTTCCCATGCGCGGCTCTGGTCCACCAGACGCGCAACTGCGCGAGCTCGTTCTCCCGGCCGACGAAGGGAAGCAGCGATCGGGCGTCTTCCTTTTCCGGGAACGCCTCTGCACGCAACGCCGGCTGAAGGACCGGTGCGCCCCGCACCAGCGACTCATAACATGCGAGCGTCTCCGGCATAAGATCCGCATCCAGCTCCCGGCGCAAGCGTAAGCGAAACTCTTCGAACTGAGCGACGGCGCCCGCCCGGTCGCCCAAGGCGTAGCGCAGTTCCATCACGTGACGAAGTGCGTCTTCGCGCCAGGGATCGAGCGTCAATAGTCTCTCCGCGAACCGCAGCGCCGCGTGCAACTGACCGTCCCGTCGTGCCGCGACGATCAGCATCGTCAAATTGGTTAACGCTTGGGTCCTCAAGCGCTCACGTTCGCCGAGGATCCAATCGTCGTTCACGTCCGGCAGCAGGTCGCCGGTATATACGTTATCGGCCGCTTCCAGCGACGAGTCGCTCGCGCTCAACCGCTCGAAATCAACCACGTCAACGGTGGACGGCGCAGTCGGCGACCATCGGATCGTCGTTCGTCCGCGGACGTCCACCCATGGCGATTCATCGTCGATCGGCGGAAGCGCCGAGCGAAGATAGTGCAGGTGCCGGCGCAAGTTTGCACGCGCGGTCGCCGCGTCATCGTCCGGCCATAATGCGAAGGCGACGACGTCGCGCGGCAAAGCCTTTTCGTGGTGCAGAAGGAGATAGGTCAGGAGCGGTACGGTGCGGGGCGGCGCGGCAAAGTGCCACGGGCGGCCGCCAAAGCTAAACTGCGCGCCGCCGAAGAGCCGGATCGCGAGGACCTTGCGCGACGCGCCGCCGCGCCCCCGCGCTGACGTGCTCACCTTTGGAGAATAGCACAGGGTTGCCGCAGCGCCGTACCGCGGATCGGGGGCGAATCACGCGCGGCCGTCCTCATTTTCGCCCCCGGCGATTCGCTCTGCGATCAACGATTCGAGCAGGCGTAGCGCGCCAAAGTATCGCCGCTCCCGGGAGCCCACGTGGTCGAGGCTCCCGCGCCACTCGCCCTGGCCGGCGCCGTCCTCACGCCAGAGCCGTACGATAAAACAATGCTCGCTGCGGTCCATGATCCGACGATAAGGCCACGCCGTCCGGATACCGTCTAGGTAGCTGCCGCTCAAGGCCGACCCGCGGTTCCGACCCGAAAGGTGACATTCGCCCGGTTTTGGTAGCGTTGAGGACGACAGGACCGTCGTTATCACCAAACCGGGCTGCTCGAAAGGGCGGCCCGTTGGTTTTTGCACACGAATAGCTGGAAGTCCCTTGACATTTGTCAAGCCGCCGCTACCCTGGAGAGGTGAGCCCCTTCGCCGACGTCCTCAATGCCTTCATGGAAAAGGAGCGGCTGAGCGCCGCGGAAGTGGCGGACCGCGCCGGTCTGACGGAATCCGCGATCTCGTTGCTACGGGGCGGACGCCGCGAGCCGTCATACCGCACGCTGCAGCGCTTGACAGTTGTTTTCCCGTCGCTTGCTGACCGGCTGGGCCCTCCCTCCGGCCCGTTCGACTCGATCGAAGAGGCGATCGCGGACATACGGGCCGGCAAGATGGTGGTCGTGCTGGACGACGAGGACCGCGAGAACGAGGGCGACCTTGTGATGGCGGCTCAGATGGTCACGCCGGAAGCCATCAATTTCATGCGCAAGCACGGCGGCGGACTGATCTGCGTGCCGATGGTGGGTGCGCGGCTCGACGAGCTGCACATTCCTCAAATGGTTCGCAACAATACGGCGGTCCACGAAACGGCCTTTACCGTTTCGGTCGAGGCCCGCGGCGTCACGACGACCGGCATCTCGGCGTACGACCGCGCGGCCACGATCAAACGGCTGCTCGATCCGGAAGCGAAGTCCGGCGACTTCTTGCGGCCCGGCCACACCTTTCCGCTGCGAGCGCGCGAAGGCGGCGTGCTCGTGCGGGCCGGCCAAACGGAGGCCGCCATAGATTTGGCTCGGCTCGCGGGCCTCTATCCGGCGGGCGTCATCTGCGAGATCATGGCCGAGGACGGCACGATGGAGCGGCTCGAGGGACTGCGCTCGTACGCCGATCGGCACGATCTCAAGCTGATCACCGTGAAAGACCTGATCGCATACCGGATGCGCACGGAGAAGCTCGTGAAACGAATCGCGGAGTTTGCGTTGCCGACGACGATGGGTCAATGGAAGGGCATTGCGTACAACACGACGATCGACGAAAACACGCACGTCGCCATGGTCATGGGCGAGATCGGCAACGGCAAGGACATCATGGTTCGCGTGCATTCCGAATGCATGACCGGCGACGCGCTCCACTCCAGCCGTTGCGATTGCGCGGCCCAACGCGACGGCGCCATGCGCGTTATCGCGGACGAGGGACGGGGGGTCTTTCTCTACTTGCGCCAGGAAGGTCGGGGAATCGGGCTGGCCAACAAGCTGCGCGCCTATGAGCTGCAAGACCGCGGCGCCGATACCGTGGAGGCCAACATCGCGCTGGGCCTGCCGCCCGATAAGCGCGATTACGGCATCGGTTCCCAAATTCTCGCGGACTTGGGGGTGCGCGAGATGCGGCTGATCACCAACAACCCGAAGAAAATCTTCGGGCTGGAAGGCTACGGACTCAAAATCGTCGGCCGCGTGCCGCTGCACACGATCCCGACCGATCACAACAAAGACTATATCGCCACCAAACGCTCGAAGCTGGGCCACATGTTCGACGGCGAGGCGGCGTCATGAGCAAAAACGGCGAAGGCGCCGTCCCGGCGGTGGATTGCTCGGGCAGGCGCTTCGGCCTCGTCGTCGCGCGCTTCTATAGCCAGCTCGCCGATCTGCTGGTGAGCGGGGCGCAGCAAGCGTTACGCGACTGCAACGTCGCGAGTGATCACGTCTGGGTGCACGACGTTCCGGGCTGTTTTGAGTTGCCGCTGGCCTGCCAAAAATTGATCGACACGGAACAGTTCGACGCATTGGTGGCGTTGGGTGCCGTGATTCGCGGCCAGACGCCGCACTTCGATTACGTCGCCGGCGAGTGCGCGCGCGG
>JAFAQW010000190.1 GCA_019245995.1 Vulcanimicrobiota bacterium
GTACGCGGATGTCGCGCACGGAGACGGTCGGTAGGTTGATGCGAAAGTTCTCCCAATGCGCGCCGCCGTCGAACGAGATCCAGAGTCCGTTCTCCGTGCCGGCGTACAGCAGATACGGATTACGAGTGTCCGGACGCACTGTGCGCGCGTACTGATTGGCTGGCAGACCGTTGACGATCTTCGTCCACGTCGCGCCGCCATCGTGCGTGACGAAGATGTATGGCGCGTAGTCCCCCATGCGATGATTGTCCGCCACCACGTAGGTGGTGCCCGCGATCAGCGGCGAGGGCGCGACGGTTTCGATGCGCGCGTATTCGGGCGTTTGGGGCGGCGTGACATTGCGCCAGTGCGCGAGCTGTTCGGTTCCCGTCGAAGCATCGGTCGTCACCTGCACGTAACCGTCATCCGTGCCCGCCCAGATCTCGCCGCGCCGCAGCGGTGAGCCCTCGATGTCGAGGATCGTATCGGAATACTCCGCGCCGGAGACGTCCTTTGCGAGCGGTCCCCCCGACGGCACCTGATGGGCCTTGATGTCGCGCGTGAGATCGGAGCTGATGGGCGTCCACGTCTCGCCGCGATCGCCCGACTGAAAGATGACGTTGCCGCCGAACCACGCGACGCGAGACGACCACGGATCAAACGCCACCGGTGAATCCCAGTTGAAACGGTAGGGAACGGCGCTCAAATCGAACGGACCGAGAAAACTGCCGGGAAACGCGTCGTAGGGACGGATGAAGCGGCTGACTTGCGTCGTCCGGTCGAACAGCGTCAAGGCGCCGTCTTCGAGATCCGCCCAGACGTAGCGTGGATTGCCGGGATCTGGCACGGTCCACATGCCGTCGCCACCGACGACGTCGATCCAGTGCCGGTCCAGGATGCCTTCGCTATCGAGTGAGTTCGCCGGACCGCAGAATCCGCCGTTATCTTGAAAGGCGGCGCAGACGGTGTACGGATTCTCGTCTGAGAGGCCGACGTGATAGATCTGACCGATCGGCACGTTGCGCGAGAACGACCAATGCTTGAGGTCCGTCGTCAGCGCGTAACCGCCGTCCTCACCTACCATGATGCGCTTCGAGTTCGCGGGGTCGATCCAAATGGCATGATAGTCCACGTGCACGCCTTTGGCGATCTCCTTGAACTTGCGTCCGCCGTCGGTACTCTCGGCCAGCATCTCTGAGACGGCGTAGACGTGGCCGGCGTCGTGCGGATCGACGGCGATGTGCGTGAAGTAGAACGGCCGCTGATCCACGAGCGTGTCGTTGCTCGTCATCGTCCAGTGTCTTCCGTCGTCGTCGGTGCGCCAGAGGATGCCGCCCTTCGCTTCGATCAACGCGAACACGCGATCGGGCCGGCTCGGTGCGATCGCGAGTCCGATTCGCCCCGTCAAGCCGCTCGGTAAACCGCTGCCCGTCAACCTGCGCCACGTTCGCCCGCCGTCGCTGGATTTATAGAGACCGTCGTCGGGGCCGCCGCTCGTGAACGTCCACGGAATGCGACGGAAGTGCCACATTCCGGCGTAGACTATGCGCGGATCTCGCGGATTCAGCGCCACGTCGCTCGCGCCGCTCGCGGGGCTCAAATAGAGCGATTTTCTCCAGCTCGCGCCGCCGTCGAACGTGACGTAGACGCCGCGATCGGCCGAGTCTTTGAACGGATCGCCGAAGGCGCCGACGACGACGTGCCGCGGGTTTTTCGGATCGATCGCGATGCGCGAGACGCTCCACACTCCCGCCAGACCAACGCGACGCCACGTCTTGCCGCCGTCGCTCGACTTATAGACGCCGTCACCGTAACTCACGTCGTTGCGGGGATTGGATTCGCCGGTTCCCGCCCAGACGATTTGGTCGTTCGTGGGATCGATCGCGACGGCGCCGACGGCGGAGACCGACTCCTTCTCGAAGACCGGCTCCCACGTTGCGCCGCCATTTGCGGACTTCCAGACGCCACCGCCCGCGCTGCCGATGTAGTACAGTTGATCGTTCTGCGGCGTGCCCGCCACCGATGTCACGCGGCCGCCCGAAACCGCCGGTCCGATCGGCCGCCATGAGAGATTCGCGTACGCCGCGGCGGCCAACAAAACCGTCGAGAGCAGCATTAGAGCGCGCTTACCGTTTTCATCGGCGGCAACTCCTTCATGCCGGCCTGGCGCAGCGACGCGCTCACGCCGGGCAAGACGCCGGTGACGAAGGCGTTATAGCGTCCCACACCGGCGCGGTATGCGACCTCGACGCGCGCGACCGCGTCGGCCACGGCAGGCGTGATGAGCCCCTGCGCGGCGCCGAAGGCCCCGAGCAGATCCTCATGCAGCCGGCCCTCGTCCATCGTTCCCTCGCCGCGAATGTTGACGGCCAACGAATCGAAGAGCGTCTGCCGCGCCGTCTGTGCGTCCTTTAATTTGGCGAGCAGAGGGACGTTATTCGCCTTCGTGGCCGCGGCGACCGCGTTGTCCAAGGCCTTCTTCACGTCGTCGATGTTGTTGAGCATCGTGTCGACGGTGGAAAGGTGCGCCATCACGCGCATCGCCATGTTGAACGTGCGCTGATAATCGGCCTGAGTGAACTTGGATCGCGGATCCGGCGCGACGCGAAACCGCTGCAGGTACGTGCGGCCGGCGAGCGTCATGCGCACGGCGTAGTCGCCGGGGACGACCCCCGGCCCCGTCTCCGGCCCCTTGCTGAAGTCGTTGCCGGCGTTCCAGCGCACGGGACCGTTCACGTTGAAATCCCAGGTGTAGCGGTTCAAGCCGACCTTGTTGGCGATGTAGGGCTCGTCTTCGTCGTTGACTTTATGCGTTCCCGACACCGTCCGAATCACGCGGCCGTGCGCGTCGAGGATCTCGAGCTTCGGCGAACCCTTTTGCGGATCGCTCTGATAGAACGTCATCACCACGCCGTTGGGCGGATTGTCGGCCGCGTAGTTCGTGTACGTGCCCTCGTCGTTTTGGTGCAGCGTCCACTCATACGAGGTCCGGGGCGTAAAGAGCCACGTCTTCTGGCCGATGGCCCGCTGGAGCTCTTGCAAGGGGCGTACGTCGTCCATGATATAGACGCTTCGGCCGTGCGTGGCGATGACGAGATCGTCTTCCCGTGCCTGCAGACGAATATCGTGGACGGAAACGGGCGGCAAGTTGTTGCGGAAAGCCTGCCAGTGCGCGCCGCCGTCGAACGAGATCCAAATTCCCTCTTCGGT